>WLGA01000120.1 GCA_009703445.1 Actinomycetota bacterium
CGTCGGACTCGCAGTAATGGGTTCTAACTTGGCCCGCAACCTCGCCAGCCGCGAGGGCAACACCGTTGCAATCTACAACCGCTCAGTTGAGCGCACCGACCTACTAATGGCAGAACACCCAGAGGCAGGCTTCATCGCTTCGGCAACCATCGACGAGTTCGTCGCATCACTTGCCAAGCCACGCACCGCAATCATCATGGTTCAGGCCGGCAAGGGCACCGACGCTGTTATTTCACAGCTAGCCGAGCGCTTCGAGCCAGGCGACATCATCGTTGATGGTGGAAACGCACTGTTCACCGACACCATTCGCCGCGAGAAGGACGTTTCTGCAAAGGGCATCAACTTCGTTGGCGCTGGAATCTCTGGTGGTGAGGAAGGCGCGCTAAAGGGCCCTTCGATCATGCCTGGTGGTTCAGCAGAGGCCTACAAGACCCTCGGCCCAATCCTTGCTTCAATCGCAGCAATCGCCGAGGGCGAGCCTTGCGTAACCCACGTTGGCACCGATGGTGCTGGCCACTTCGTAAAGATGATCCACAACGGCATCGAGTATGCAGACATGCAGCTAATCGCCGAGGCCTACGACATCCTTCGCCAGGCTGGCGCTTACAGCCCTGCCGAGATCGCAGACATCTTCAACGAGTGGAACAAGGGTGACCTTGAGTCATTCCTAATCGAGATCACCGCTGAAGTTCTAAAGCAGGTCGACGCAAAGACCGGCAAGCCACTTGTTGACGTCATCCTGGACCAGGCTGGCTCAAAGGGAACCGGTGTTTGGACTGTGCAGACCGCGCTAAACCTAGGCACCCCGGTTTCGGGTATCGCCGAGGCAGTGTTCGCTCGCTCACTTTCATCTCAGGCAGCTCAGCGCGCAGCAGTCGACGGCCTACCTGCCGACTCAATCGCTTGGACCATCGCCGACAAGGCTGCATTCGTTGAAGACGTTCGCCGTGCACTCTACGCATCGAAGTTGGTTGCTTACGCACAGGGCTTCGACGCCATCCGCGCCGGCGCAAAGGAATACGGCTGGGAGATCAACCTAGGCGCTGTTTCAAAGATCTGGCGCGGCGGCTGCATCATCCGTGCCCAGTTCCTAAACCGCATTGCTGACGCATACGACAAGAACCCAGAGCTTCAGTCTCTGATCTTCGACCCATTCTTCAAGCAGGCTGTTGCTACCTCGGTTGTCTCATGGCGCCAGGTTGTTGCAAACGCTTCGCTGGCCGGCATCCCGGTTCCTGCGTTCGCATCTTCACTTTCTTACTACGACGGCCTGCGTTCACCTCGTTTGTCAGCCGCTCTAGTTCAGGGTCAGCGCGACTTCTTCGGAGCACACACCTACAAGCGCGTTGACATGGATGGCACCTTCCACACCCTCTGGTCAGGCGACCGCTCAGAGGTTGAACAGGCACCTTCAACCCACTAATAGACTGGGGGCATGACGCCTCAGAAAAGCCCCGGATGGGTGCTCAGCTTTACCTTGCTGGGTCTTATCTGGGGCTCTTCTTTTCTCTTCATAAAAGAGGGACTGCAAATCCTCAGCCCGTTCGGCATCGCCTTCTGGCGAACCGCCCTGGGCGCCGTGGTGATGGCGCTGGTTATTGTGATTCGACGCCACAAACTGCCGAAAACCCTGAAGCAGTGGGCTTTGATCTGGGTTGGCGGTCTACTAATGAGCGGTGTTCCGGCGGCACTATTTGGCTACGCCCAGCAGCACGTTTCGAGCGCTCTGGCCAGCATCTTGAACGCCAGCACCCCGATCTTCACGGTGATAGCAATCATGATTGCCTTCAGAGATGAAAAACCAAAGCGCTACGTGGTCGTCGGCCTGCTGATTGGACTAATCGGTGTTGGTATTGTGCTTGCGGTTTGGTCCGGTTTTGGCGTTAATGACCCGCTGGCCATCGGAGCGCTGGTTCTGGCAGTTACTTGCTACGGTTTCGGAACCCCTTTCACCCGCAAGTACATTTCGACAATGTCGATTGGCTCTGAAAGCGCGGTGTTTGTTCAGGTTTCGACCTCAGCGTTGACCATGCTTCCGCTTTACCTCTTAACCGGCCCGGTTTTCGTCGGTGAGCTTTCTCCACTTCCGGTGATCTCGATGCTGATTCTCGGTTTCATCGGAACCGGATTTGCCTATGTCGCCTACTACGACATCATCCACAAGGTTGGTAGCGCGATTGCCAGCTCGGTAACTTACATCACGCCTTTGGTCGGAGTATTTTTGGGTGCCGTTCTGCTCAATGAAACCATCACCTGGAACCAGCCGGTGGGCGGTCTTGTGATCCTGCTCGGTGCGGCGATCGCTCAGGGTCGCCTGAACGGGTTGGTCTCCAAACAGTGAACCGTCTAGCCAGCTACGCTCGTAGTGCCAAGGTTGACATCGTTCTCATCGGTGCCGCCTTCGTTTGGGGCGCAAGCTATCTCGCAGCTAAGGACCTTACCGAGGCTGGCAGCCTGTGGGGAATGATGGCCCTTCGCTTTAGCGCAGCGGCCGGCATCCTTGCCCTGATTCGCGCATTCAAACCGCAAAAGTTCAGCAAAGCCGACGTTTTGATCGGCACCGCGGTCGGCGTTGGGCTAGCAGTCGTTATGACCTTCGAGACCAATGGAATCGCTATAACCTCGGCAACTAACGCCGGGCTAATCATTAGCCTTTCGATTATCTTCACGCCGATTCTGGAAGGGTTTGCCCGCAAATTTTGGCTGCCGAAGCGCTTTTTTCTCGCCGCCTTTGGCGCTGTGGTTGGCGTCGGCTTCTTGGTCGGCGGCAATGGTATCCAAGCGCCTAACTGGGGTGACGCCCTGATGTTTGGTGCCGCGGTGTTGCGCGCGCTCTACCAGGTGTCTCAGGGCAGCCTGACCTCGGGCAGGAAGCTCAGCACGATCAACCTAACGATCTTTCAAACCCTCTCGGCGGGCCTGATCTTCTTCGTGGTCGATGCCCCTGGCACCGTTCGGGCAGCGCTCAATTACGACCCCACCGAATGGCTGCTTCTCGGGTTCTTGGTTCTGCTTTGCACCGTCTACGGTTTCTTTGCAATGATGTGGGGAATCCGTCGCACCTCGGCATCGCGCATTGCGCTGCTTCAGGGAACCGAGCCGATTTGGGCGGTATTTATCGCCATCCTGTTTGGTGGCGAGCACCTAACCGGCTTTGGAATCTTCGGCGCGCTGCTGATTATCGGCAGCGGCTATTGGGGCTTGGGAATCGAGGCTAGAGCTCGCGAGGCGCGTTCACTGGCCAGTGCGACATCGCCCACTCTGCCTGCGCAGCAATAGATAGCGAAGGGTTCACGCCCGGGTTGGCTGAAAGCGTCGACCCATCGAGGATGTGCATCCCTGGGACTCCAAAAACTTTGAGGTGCTTATCGACTACGCCGCCGGAGGCATCCTTGGCAATCACAGCTCCGCCCAAGAAGTGAGCGGTTAGCGGGATGCCAAAAGGCTCACCAATCACAGCGCCAGGCGTGCCATTGAAATCAGCGGCCAAATCGCGGGCAACTTCGTGCCCCTTCGGAACCCAACTCGGGTTTTCTTCGCCGTAGCCCTGCTTCGAAGTCAACTTTCGGCCAAACAGGCCACGCTTCATGAACGTTGTGAGCGAGTTGTCTCGCGC
>WLGA01000121.1 GCA_009703445.1 Actinomycetota bacterium
CCACTCGTCACTCACCATCTATAACCAGTTGTACTTGCACGGTTACGGTTTGGAGCTTGACGACATCAAGGCGCTACGCACCTGGGGCTCTGCCACTCCTGGCCACCCCGAGTATGGCCACACCAAGGGTGTTGAAATCACCACCGGCCCACTCGGCCAAGGTCTAGCATCAGCCACAGGCTTCGCCTATGCAGCGCGCTTCGAGCGCGGTCTATACGACGCAGCGGCACCGGCTGGCACCAGCCCGTTTGATCACTTCGTTTACGTAATCGCCGGAGATGGTGACATGCAGGAAGGTGTAACCGCAGAGGCTGCTTCACTTGCTGGCCACCAGAAGCTTGGCAACCTGGTCGTCATCTATGACTCGAACCAGATTTCTATCGAAGATGACACCAACATCGCGTTCACCGAAGACCTATCTGCTCGCTACGAGTCATACGGTTGGCACACCCAGACCGTTGACTGGAAGAAGACCGGCAACTACGTCGAGGACATCGAAGAGCTTTACAACGCAATCGAGAAGGCCAAGTCGGTTACCGACAAGCCTTCGCTGATTACCCTGCGCACCATCATCGGCTGGCCTTCACCAAAGAAGCAGAACTCGGGCAAGATTCACGGTTCGGCACTCGGCGCTGAAGAGTTGGCTGGATTGAAGACCGTTCTAGGTTTTGACCCTGAGAAGACCTTCGAGGTTGCTCCAGAAGTAATCGCTCACACCCGCGACACCGCCCGCTTCGACCGTGAGCGTGCAGCCTGGGAGGCGTCATTCGACGCTTGGGCTTCAGAAAATGCCGACAAGAAGGCACTTCTAGAGCGCGTGGTTGCCGGAGAAACTCCTGCCGGGCTAGACGCAGCGCTGCCAGTGTTCGAGAGTGGCTCTTCGGTTTCGACCCGTGTCGCTTCGGGCAAGGTAATCAACGCGATTGCTGCTGTTATGCCTGAACTATGGGGTGGCTCTGCTGACCTCGCCGACTCAAACATGACCACCATCACCGGTGCAAAGTCATTCGTTCCTTCTGAGTGGTCAACTCACGAGTGGACCGGTGACTCATATGGTCGCGTACTTCACTTCGGTATTCGCGAGCACGCAATGGGTTCGATCCTGAACGGTATCGTTCTGCACGGAAACACCCGCGCATTCGGTGGAACCTTCCTAATCTTCAGCGACTACATGCGACCAGCAGTTCGCCTGGCTGCGTTGATGGGAATCCCTTCGATCTTCGTTTGGACCCACGACTCAGTGGCTCTCGGTGAAGACGGACCTACCCACCAGCCAATCGAGCAGCTTGCAACTCTTCGCGCGATTCCAAACCTAGACATGGTTCGCCCGGCAGACGGCAATGAGACAGCTTTCGCTTGGAAGACCGTGCTTGAGCGTCGCCAGGGCCCAGCGGGTCTCGCTCTTAGCCGCCAGAACCTTCCGGTTTATGCACGAGGCGAAGCCGACGAAACCGGCGCCGTCTATGCAAGTGCAGAGCACACCGCCAAGGGTGCTTACACCTTGCTCGAGGCTGCCAATGGCAAGCCTGAGGTCATCCTGATTGCAACCGGTTCAGAGGTCGAGATTGCGGTAAACGCACGTCTTCAGCTCGAAGCAGCCGGTGTTGCGACTCGCGTTGTCTCTGCACCTTGCCTTGAGTGGTTTGACGAGCAGCCAGCGTCCTACCGCGACCAGGTTCTTCCGGCAGGCGTAAAGGCCAAGGTTTCGGTTGAGGCTGGTTTGAGCCTCGGATGGAACAAGTACGTTGGCCCATTCGGAAAGTCTGTTTCGATCGAGCACTTCGGTGCTTCGGCTGACGCCAAGACTCTCTACCGCGAGTTCGGCATGACCGCTGAGGCTGTTGTTGCAGCCGCACGCGAAGCCATCGCCAACTAATCCCCCTCATTTTTCAAAACAACTTCATCAAATTACGGAGAACAAAATGTCAAACAGCCCACTAGCTCAGCTAGCAGCAAACGGCGTCAGCATCTGGCTAGACGACCTATCTCGTTCACGCATCGTCTCAGGTGGCCTTCGCGACCTAATCACCAACCGCTCGGTTTCTGGTGTGACCACTAACCCAACCATCTTCGCCGGCGCACTTGCCAAGGGCGAGGGTTACCAGGCTCAGGTTGCCGAGCTGGCAGCTGCCGGCGCAACCGCAGAGCAGGCAATCTTCGAGATCACCACCAAGGATGTTGCAGACGCTTGCGACATCTTCGCCGGTGTCTACGCAAACACCAACGGTTTTGATGGCCGCGTTTCGATCGAGGTTGAGCCTGGTCTTGCAAACGACGCAGAAGGAACCATCAAGCAGGCCAAGGAGCTCTTCGCTAAGGTCAACCGCGAGAACGTAATGATCAAGATCCCGGCTACCGTTCCAGGTCTTGAAGCAATCACCGCAGTTATCGCCGAAGGCATCAGCGTCAACGTCACCCTGATTTTCTCGATTGAGCGTTACCGCGCAGTAATCGCTGCTTACATCGCCGGTGTTGAGAAGGCCAAGGCTGCAGGACACGACATCTCGAAGATCCACTCTGTGGCTTCATTCTTCGTGTCTCGCGTTGACACCGAGGTTGACAACCGCCTGGTTGCCGCAGGTCACGCAGAGCTCAAGAGCCAGGCTGCACTTGCAAACGCACGTCTTGCATACGAGCTATTCGAAGATGAGTTCTCAACCCCAGCGTGGTCAGCGCTTGCCGCTGCCGGTGCAAACGTTCAGCGCCCGCTAATGGCTTCAACCGGCGTCAAGGACCCAAACCTCCTCGACACCCTATACGTCACCGAGCTTGTTGCTCCTCAGTTGGTCAACACAATGCCTGAGAAGACCATGGAGGCCGTTTACGACCACGGAATCGTTCCTGCCGCTTCAATCACCAACAACTACGAGTCAGCTCGCGAAGTTTTGGCAAAGGTCGCCGCAGCCGGTGTCTCACTGGAAGACGCCACCGACGTTCTCGAAAAGGAAGGCGTCGAGAAGTTCATCATTTCTTGGAACGAGCTTGTCGAGACCGTTGACACCGCACTGAAGGCAGCAAAGTAATAATGACCCTAAAGGTAGTTACTTCAGGAACCGCATCTGGTGCGGTTGCCGAATTCGTGCCTGTCTTGGTTGCCGACAAGGTAGCCAGTCGCATTGCAGCCAAAGACTTCACCCTGTGGGGCAAGGATGCAGAAGCCGAATCGTCGATCCGACTCGGATGGGTTAACTCGGCCGATGACTCGGCTCCCCTAATCGACTCAATCATTGCTTTGCGCGATGAGTTTGCGGCCAAGGGTGTTACTCGTTTCGTTCTCTGTGGAATGGGTGGTTCATCGCTCGCTCCTGAGGTCATCACACGCACCGCCGGCGTCGAATTGGTTGTTCTTGACTCAACCGATGCCGACCAGGTTGGCGACGCTCTAGCTGGAGACCTAAACAAGACCGCAATCGTGGTCTCGTCAAAGTCTGGCTCGACAGTCGAAACCGACTCACAGAAGCGCATCTTCGAACAGGCGTTCACCGACGCAGGCATCGATAAGACCGACCGCGTAGTGATCGTTACCGACCCAGGTTCTCCGATGGAGGCAGCTGCTAAGGCCGACGGCTATCGAATCTTCAACG
>WLGA01000122.1 GCA_009703445.1 Actinomycetota bacterium
CTCGCCATCCAAGTGGTTAGGCACATCGAGGCGGTCAAACCACCAGTTGGTCAGTGCGGTGAGGTGCTTGCCCTTTCCGGTGATCGCCGGTTCGAGGATGTGGTCAAAAGCGCTCACGCGGTCAGATGCAACCACCAGGATGAGGTGACGCAGGCTCGGCTGCTCACTTTCATAGAGGTCGCGAACCTTGCCCGAATAGACGTGGACCCACCCAGGAATTTCGATTGGCGCGCCTAGCGATGCGCCCGAAGCGTCGGCCATTAGTTGGCAACCTTTGCCGCGATGTCGCTGCGATAGTGCGAACCCTCGAGCTGAATCTCGGCGATGCCCGCATATGCCTGCTTGCGGGCGCCCGCGAAATCGGTGCCGGTTGCGACAACGCTCAATACCCTACCTCCAGTTGCAAGTAGAACACCGTCTGCGGTGGTTTCGGCAACTGCTGGCGCAGTTGCCGCATGGCAAATCTCGATGCCGGTTGCCTCCGCTTCGGTCAATCCATAGATCGGGCGGTTCGGCGCCGAAGTGTCTGGGTAGCCCTCGCTGGCAAGCACAACCGTGATCGCGACATCCTTGCTGAAGTCTGGAGTGGTCGCGCCATTTAGCTGGCCGGTAGACGCCTTGTATAGAAGGCCGCTTAGCGAACTGGTCAGGCGGCGAAGCACAACCTGGGTTTCTGGGTCGCCGAAGCGTGCGTTGAATTCGATCACACGGATGCCGCGCTCGGTCAAAATCAGGCCACAGTAAAGCAGGCCGACGAAAGGGGTGCCGAGCTTAGCCATCTCATCCACGGTTGGCTGGGCAACATCGCGCTGAACCTCTTCGACGAAGCCTTCAGGTAGCCATGGAAGCGGGCTGTATGCACCCATGCCGCCGGTGTTCGGGCCCTCATCGTTGTCGTATGCGCGCTTGAAGTCTTGGGCTGGGGTCAGTGGCACAACGGTTTTACCGTCGGCTAGGAAGAACAGGCTGACCTCTTGGCCGGCCAAGAACTCTTCAACCAGGATTCCGATGTCCATGAACTTTTCGGCGTGGGCGAGGGCAGCTTCGCGATCGTTGGTGACGATAACGCCCTTGCCGGCAGCTAGCCCGTCGGCCTTGATCACGTATGGTGCGCCGAATTCATCCATGGCGTCAGCCACTTCTTCGATGGTTGAGCATTCGCGAGCCATGCCGGTTGGAACACCGGCTGCTGCCATGACCTCTTTGGCGAAAGACTTTGAACCCTCGAGCTGGGCGGCTGCCTGGCTCGGGCCGAAAACTGCGATGCCCTCTGAGCGAAGTGCGTCTGAAACGCCAGCAACCAGCGGGGCTTCTGGGCCGATGATGGCCAGTTCGATGCCGTGCTCGAGCGCGAACTTGGTCACGTCTAGCGGCATGTTTGGGTTAAGTGAAGGTTCGGTGTGTGCGTCGAGGGCGATGCCGGCGTTGCCCGGGGCGACGATTAGGTCATCCTTGGCTGTGCCGGTGCGCAGTAGCGCCTTAACAATTGCGTGCTCGCGGGCGCCCGCGCCCAAAACTAGAATCTTCACCCCACAAGTTTACCCGAGGGCGGCAGGGCTCGTTTCGGGCTATTGCCCAGTCAACATGTTGACGAGCAACCAGACCGATACGCCAAGGATCATGAAACCGCCGACGGTGACGATGGTTTGCAGTCGACGCGGTTCGTTCAAAATCCAGTCGCGAACAGCGGCAGCGGCAAGCACATACATGGCATCGCTGAGCACTCCGATGACCTCGAAGATTAGCCCGAGCACCAAGAATTGAATGACAAAGTTTCCGGTTGGGTTGATGAACTGTGGCAGCACAGCGGTGAAGAAAACCGCAGTCTTCGGGTTGCTCAGGCCGACAAAAAAGCCCTCGCGAAAAATTTGGCTGAGCGGCTTCGCCGCATCGCTCGAGCTCATGATGTTGGCATGCTGCTTGCTCGCCCCGCGAACGGTTTTATAGCCGAGATAGCCGAGGTAGACCACGCCACCAATCTTGATGACCTCGAGTAACCAAGGCAGTGCGGTGACCAAGCCATACAAGCCGAATGCCGTGCCGACCACCCAGACGCTGGTGCCCATCGCATTGGCAACCACGGTGACCAACCCGGATGAACGGCCAAGCGCAAGCGTGCGCCCGATGGCGAAAACCACGCTCGGCCCAGGGATCAAAATGATCACTAGGGCGGTGATCAAGAACGTGATCATGGCGGCAAGCGTAGGCATGGCTCAAGTCTAGAGTTGCCGTGAGAAAGTAGACCTATGGCTAGACGCAGAATCAAGGCAGACATCGGATGGGCCGCAGTGCGCGCGGTTCAAACCGCACCCGATTCCGTTGCGGCCGACTTGGCCACTGCTGTGCGTTTCCTGCTAGAAGAACTGGCCGAGGTCGCACCGGGCAACTCGGTCGAGGTTCGCGTGCCTCCACTCGGCGCCACTCAGTGCATCGAAGGCCCTCGCCACACTCGCGGAACACCGCCTAACGTGGTCGAGATGACCCCGGAGACCTGGTTCGCAGTAGCAACCGGTTCGCTTAAATGGAACGACGCGGTTGCCGCCGGCAAAGTTTCTGCCTCGGGCACCCGCGCCGATCTGAGTGAAGTGTTGCCGCTACTTAACTAGCGCGGCGCCATCTTTGTGCTTCAGAGGCACAGCAACCTTGGTCGCCGAGCCCTTCGGCTTGCGGTTGTATAGCCAGACCGCAAAGACCACGTATGCGACCCAGCCGATGGCCTCAAGCCAGCTGGTCTGAGGGTTGAAGTTGAAGATTCCCTTTGCCAAGGTGCCGAACCAGCTGTCAACCGAAATCGTTGCCGATAGGTCGAAAGCGGTGCCGAAACTGGTTGGAATGACGTGCGCTTCTTCGAGTTCGTGAAGCCCGTATGAGAAGACGCCCGCCGCAACCAGAATCAAGAAATAGCTGGTGACGGTGAAGAAGCGGCGAAGGTTGATCTTGACCGCCCGGCGGTAAAGCAAGTAGCCGATTACCACTGACGTGGTGATTCCGAGCAGTAGGCCAACGATTGGCTCGATGGTCGAACCGACAGCCTGGGCCGCGCTGAAGAAGAAGAGTGCAGTCTCAAGACCTTCGCGAGCCACGGCTGCGAATGCCATTACGGCCACGGTCAGGGCGCCTGCGCTGATTGCGGTTTCAAGCTTGCCCTCGAGCTCGGCGTTCATCTTCTTTCCCGAGTTGCGCATCCAGACAATCATCCAGGTGACAAAACCGACGGCAATCAAAGACATGATTCCGGCGAAAATCTCTTGGCCTTCTTCGGTCACGATGACCTTGAGGCTGGTGAACGAAAGAAGGGATGCGAACGCGATGCTCAAAGCGGCAGCCGAAAAGACACCGACCCAAACATACTTAATGTTCTTCACACGGTTGGTGCGAACCAGATAGGTGAGCAAGATGCTGACGACTAGCGCGGCTTCTAGGCCCTCACGCAAACCGATTAGGAAGTTTGAGATCAATTTTCTTCTTTCGTTGGGTCAGTATTCTCTGACTTAGTAGTGAGGTTAGGCTACCCTAACTAACTCCAACGTGTCAATGATTATTTCCTCCGGCCGAAGCCTACGGCGCCAGCTAA
>WLGA01000123.1 GCA_009703445.1 Actinomycetota bacterium
CTGAACTTTGCCTGGCCTCTGGTTGCCGCGGTTGTCACAGGTCGGGCTGACGCATACGTTGCCACGGAGCTCGCCTGGCGCGCTGGTTATCCGTTCAATGGCGGAGGGCTAGTGCCGCTTCTGCCTTGGTTCTCCTCGGCCGAATACTTCATCGGCGGGCCGGCCGGTCAGGTTTTGGTTCTGCTGGCGATGGGTGCCGCGGTTGCGGTGTTCTTCATTCCGCAGGTTCGATCCCTTGGTCTAGAGCTCGGTGCTGTTAGCGCTGCCTACTTCGTTTATCTCTTGCTGTTCTTCTTCCCGCAATCCAGCATCCTGCGCATTTTGATGCCGACCTTCGTGCTCTTCGGTGCCTTGGCGCAGGTATGGGTTCGTTGGCCAAGATATCTCCGATACGGCGGCATATTCATCCTGGTTATTCTGCAGTTTGTCTGGTTGCAGACCTGCTGGCGATACGCGGCACCCGATTTCAGCCCGCCCTAATGTTATTGATTCGATAACTGTTAATAAAGGATTCGGTTTTTGACCATAAACCCCGTGGGATAATGGAAGTTCGGCGGAAACGCCCAGCATTTCAAGGAGTTCTAAATGGCAGCAATGAAGCCACGCACCGGAGACGGGCCAATGGAGGCTGAACGCGAACCTCGCGGTCTAATCATTCTTCGTGTGCCACTAGAAGGCGGCGGTCGTCTAGTCGTCTCGGTCAACGAGGAAGAGGCGAAAAACCTACACCAGGTTCTAGCTGGGGTCGTAAAGGCCTAATCAGATTCAATAAAAAAATGCCGGTCAGTGATGACCGGCATTTTTCGTTTTTAGTTTTAGAAAACTAGTGAGCTCGCTTGCTAGCCATCAGTAGCCCGTCGCCAACCGGTGACAGCACCGAGACGAAGTCATCCTGGCTGCTAAAGAATCGAAGGACGTCTCGATAAATCGAGGTTGCATCATCGCGCATCGCTGGGTCTGGCACTCGGTCGCGCCACAGGGCGTGAGCAATGGCAACCACGCCGCCAGGGCGGAGCAGACGAGAAGCTTCGTGAAGTTGGGCTTCGAGTGATTCTCGATCGGCATCCAAGAAGACCAGGTCGTAGGCGGCGTCGGCCATGTTAGACATGACGTCTAGAGCCTTGCCGGTGATCACGCGAGTGCGGTTGGCGGCGATGTTTGCGTCGCTGAAGGCTCGTCGGGCGGCAGCCTGAATCTCGGTTTCGGTGTCGATGGTGGCGAGCACGGCCTGCGGTGCGCCGCTCAATAGCCACAAGCCAGAGACGCCGGTTCCGGTGCCAGCCTCAACGATGGCTTTTGCGCCAAGGGCCGAGGCAATCAGGGCAAGGTGCGCACCCACCGAAGGCGTGATGCACTCAAGGCCAAGTTCTTCTGCACGACCGCGAGCCGCGCGCAAAACCTCAGACTCGTCGACGAAGTCTTCTGCAAACTTCCAGCTACTGATTTTGTCTACCATTTGGCACTCCTTGGCTAAAGCATAAGACTCGCGGGGTGCTTTGGTCTGCAGCGAAGCGGTAATCTGGAAGGGTGTTTGGTCTAAGCGGCGAGAAGCTAATAATCCTGGTGATTATTGCTGCATTCGTGCTCGGCCCCGAGCGCTTGCCACAGTATGCCAAGCAGCTCGCGAATTTGATTAAGTCGGTTCGAAGAATGGCCGAAGGTGCCAAAGATCAGCTTTCGAACGAACTCGGCCCTGAGTATCAGGATCTCGACTGGAAGAAGCTCGACCCTCGCCAGTATGACCCGCGCCGCATCATCCGTGAGGCACTGGTCGAAGACTTGAACCCAAAGAGCCCTGCGGCGGCCGGAGCTGGCCTAAACCAGCCGAAGGCTACACCGGTGCAAAAGTTGGTCGCGGGCGAGCTAGCTCCGTTCGACTCAGAAGCGACGTAGAGCCTTCATCAGCAGAACCATCAGCGGAGCCATGGTGTTGTAATCCTTGGCGCGCACAGGCAGACGCAGAATTCCCGAAGCGATTCCTACGGTCCTGGTCTCGGTAAAACGAAGCAGACCCTCAACACCGTTGCGACGACCCTTGCCCGAGTTCTTCATTCCACCCATTGGCGACTCCATAGAGGCGAATGTCGCACGGAAGCCTTCATTGATGTTCACGCTGCCGGCCATTAGCTGTGACGCGACCCTTAGGGCCTCACGCTTCGGGCCAACTACGGATGCGTTTAGCCCGTATTCGGTGTCATTTGCAAGCTCGATGGCCTCGGCGATTGAGTCGTAACCCTCGACATCTAGGAGTGGCCCAAAGACCTCTTTGCGATAGAGGTCGGCGGCCGAAGTCACATCGGTAATCACGGTAGGCGCATAGAAGTATGGGCCTAGTTCAGGCAGCGCGTGACCGCCAGAGACGATTTTCGCGCCTGATTCGATGGCTTGATCGACAAAACCGGAGACGCGGTCTAGTTGAGCCTGACCGGCAAGAGTTCCCATGTCCATGTCGAAGTTCTTGGAGGCACCAACGGTCATCTTGTGGGTGCGGGCGGCAAGCTCGGCGGTCAACTCATCCTTGAGGTGGTTTGGAACATAAACGCGCTCTAGCGAAACGCAGAGTTGACCAGCCGAGCCGAACGCTCCAGCCAAGGCGAGGTCGGCAGCACGCTTCAGATTTGCTCCTTCGAGCACAATCATCGGGTTCTTACCGCCGAGTTCGAGTGAGTAGCCGATGAGTCGCTTGGCGGCTCGCTCTGCCACCAGGCGACCGGTTGCGGTTGAGCCGGTGAAGGCCACGTAGTCGGCATGATCGGTGATTGCGTTACCAACCTCTGCACCATTGCCAACCACTACTGTCCAGACGCTGTCCGGGATGCCGGCCTCGATGGCCAGGTGACGAGCAAACAGCACGGTCAAGGCGGTTTGGTTATCGGCTTTCTGAACCACCGAGTTTCCGGCTGCCAAAGCAGGTAAGACGTCGAGCATGGTCAATGCCAATGGGTAGTTCCAGGGGGTGATTACACCCACCACGCCAAGGGGAGCGTGCTCGACCCAGGTCTTCGTGAGCACCGGCACGCCGGCCTTGGTGCGCTTCGGCTTTAGTGCCTTTGCTGAAATTTTGCCGAAGTAACGAGCGGCGCCATACGCACCAGCAACTTCTTCGAACGCATGTGACTTTGCCTTGCCGGTCTCCAGTTGAAGCAGTTCGATGAGGCGATCCTGATTCTTCATCAGCAGGTCGTGAGTTCTCAAGAGAATCTGAGCACGTTGGGCAGGGGAAACTTCGCCCCAGTTCTTCTGAGCAGCGCGTGCTTCCTCAACGGCCTTCGCCACTGCGGTGGCCGAAAGCTGCGGCAGATCATAGATTTTCTTGCCGTTGGTTGGGTTGTGAATTGCTACCGAATCCTGGCTCGCAGGAAGGTGGCCCAGAAGGCTAGTCAGACTCGTTTCGCTCATGCCATAACTCTATGACTTGAGGTCGGCTATTTGGCCCGGTATGGGATGGTCGCGGTCAAAATCGCACCATCCTGGTTCATTTCGAGTTCGTGGCTGTATGAGCAATCATCCAGGTAGGCGCTGCC
>WLGA01000124.1 GCA_009703445.1 Actinomycetota bacterium
TGAGCAAAAGTATGGTTACGCCGCCGCAATCGGCATCGCGATTACCTTCATCGTGCTCATCATCTCTCTGATCAACTTCTTGATCACCCGCCGAATCGCAAATGAGGACGCAAAATGACAACACTGCGCCTGAGCTCACCTTTCAAACGAAACAAGGGCATCAAAAAGAAGCTTTCTCCGCTTAGCTATCTGCTTCTTGCATTCATGGGCTTCGTTTCGCTCTTCCCGTTCTATTGGATGTTCGTCGTTGCTTCGAGCGGCTCGGATGAGATCTCGAAGATTCCACCATCGATCGTTCCTGGCCCAAGATTCTTGAAGGTCATGGCCGATGTCTATGCAGCGGTGCCGTTCAACCAGGCTCTGCTCAACACATTGTTCGTTGGCCTCGTCGTGGCCATAGCTCAGGTGTTTTTCTGTGGCATCGCCGGCTTTGCCTTCGCCAAGTTGAACTTCAAGGGCCGCAAGGTTCTCATCCTGGTAATCATCGGGACCATGATGTTGCCGAGCCAGTTGGGCATCATCCCGATGTTCATCCTGATGGGAAACCTGGGCTGGATTGACACCTTGTATGCGTTGATCGTCCCTGCGCTGATTGCAGCATTCGGTGTGTTCTGGATGCGTCAGATCATTGACAGCCAGGTGCCGAATGAACTTCTGGAGGCCGCGAGCCTGGATGGTGCTGGCGTATTGCGCACCTTCACCCGCATCGTGTTCCCGGTGATTCGCCCAAGCGCTTTCGTGCTCGGTTTGTTCTCGTTCCTCGGTTCATGGAATGACTTCCTGTGGCCTCTGCTCGTGCTGCAGACCCCGGAGAACTTCACCGTGCAAGTGGCCATCAACCAGCTCAAGGGCAGCTACACCCTTGACTACGCACTGAACATGGGTGGCGCATTTATGGCGACGGCTCCATTGCTGTTGCTCTTTATCTTTGTAGGAAAACGACTAGTTGGCGGAGTAATGGACGGGGCGGTGAAGGGCTAATGAAGGGCTTTCCAGAGGATTTCAATTGGGGAGTTGCAACTTCGAGCTATCAAATCGAAGGTGCGGCATTTGAAGACGGCCGAGGCGAGAGCATTTGGGATCGCTTCTGTGCCACACCCGGCAAGGTTGCAAACTCCGAAGATGGTTTGACTGCGTGCGATCATTACCACCGCTTCGAAGAGGACATTCAAATCATGAAGCAGTTGGGTGTGACCACCTATCGCTTCTCGATGGCTTGGCCACGTATGTTCCCGAAGGGCGACTCGGTTCGTGAACAGCGCGGCTTCGACTTCTATGACCGTCTAATCAACGAGCTGCTAGCCAACGGAATCAAGCCGCTTCCTACCCTTTACCACTGGGACCTTCCTCAGACATTGCAGGACAAGGGTGGTTGGGCAAACCGCGCGACCGTCGATGCTTTTGCCCAGTATGCGGCAGCTGCCGTCGAGGCATTTGGCGACCGAGTCACCGAATGGCTGACTCTGAACGAGCCTTGGTGTGTCACCTGGCTTGGATACATGAACGGCGTTCACGCGCCTGGCGTAAAGAACCTCGACCACGCTTTGGCTGCAGCTCACCACACCGCTTTGGCACACGCCGAGGCCAGCCGAGCAATGCGTGCAGTTCGCAGCGATTTGCGCATCGGTCTTGCTTTGAACATGACCACCTATCGCATCGAAGACGAATCTGACAAGGATCTGGCAGAGCTCGGCGACCTAATGGACGCACAGCTAAACCGCTGGTGGATTCAGGCGTTCTTGACCGGTTCATACCCAGAGAACCTCATGAAAATTCACGAGGCGCGCCTGGGCAACATCATTCTGCCTGGCGATCTCGAACGTCTAAAAGTTCAAACCGACATCCTTGGCGTCAACTATTACAGCGACTCATTCATCGGTCTACCTCGCGCCGAAGACAAGCCTCTAATCGAAGAGGGCCTCTTCCCGTTCCCTCACCGCATGAATGGAAGCGCCCCCGGCCCTTACACAGACATGGGTTGGCCAGTCACTCCGGTTGGTCTAGAAGAGCTCCTGTTGCGCATCGCCCGTGACTGGCCTGAGATCGAAGACATCGCCATTACCGAAAACGGTGCTGCCTACGATTACCAGCCTGACGAGTCGGGCGAAGTAAACGACATCCGTCGCATCGAATACTTGTTGTCACACCTCGAGGCAGCTGGCCGCGCAATCGAAAAGGGCGCACCACTGAAGTCCTACTATGCTTGGTCTCTAATGGACAACTTCGAGTGGGCCGAAGGTTACAACAAGCGTTTTGGCCTTGTTCATGTTGATTTCAAGACTCTAAAGCGAACCATCAAGAACAGCGGAAAAGCTTATTCTGAGGTCATCGCAGCGAGCTCGAGAGCACTAGCAAGAAACTAAAATGGGGGCAGTTATGACTTTGACTCCAACCTCGCCATCGCGCTCGACTTATGCCGAGATTGCGACCAAGGCGGGCGTTAGCAAAGCAACTGTTTCGCGCGTTCTAAACGGTGACGAACGAGTGCACCCTGACCGCACAGCTGCCGTAATCGCAGCAGCCGAAGGTCTTGGTTATCGCCCAAACCGTGCCGCCCGCGCCCTTTCCACCGGCCGAACCGGCCTCGTTGCAGTCGTGATTGACGACGAGCCAACCGCACTGAGCGACCCTTTCTGGGGAGTGGTTCTCGCCGGCATCAGCCGCGTTTTCCTAGCCAACGATCTTCACTCACTTCTGATGGTTACCCCGCTCGGTTCGCCGGATGGCGCAATCGCTCACTACCTCGAGGGTGGCGAAGTTGACGGAGCCATCTTCCTCCAGGTTCACAAGGATGAAGTCATCAAGAAGGTTGCTGAGCAGGGGCTACCAGTTGTCTTGATTGGTCGTCCGTTTGATGAAGACTCAGACATTCCTTTTGTTGACAACGACAACAGGGGCGGTGGCCTTCAGGCAACTAAGTATCTTTTTGATCGAGGCTGCAAGCAGGTCGCGACTCTAACCGGCGACCTTGAAGCTACTGCGGGTCAAGACCGTTTGGCCGGCTACAAGCAGGCTCACATCGAAGCCGGGCGCGAGGTCAACAACGATCTCGTTGCCCAGGCCAACTGGACCTTCGAAAGCGCCAAGATCATGACTCTTCGTCTGCTCGCCAAGAACCCTGACATTGATGGCATCTTCGCTGCGAACGACATCATGGCGATCGCTGCAATCGCCGCAATCCAAGAGCGCGGTCGCCGCGTTCCTGATGACATCGCAGTTGTCGGCTTCGACGACAGCCTGCTATCCCAGACTCACCGACCAGCAATCACGACCGTTCGCCAAGACATCATTGGGCTGGGCGTGGCTGCGGCGGAGACAATGATCGGTTTGCTTCAAGATCACGAACCGAAAATTGATGTTTTGGCTACGGAAATAATGATTCGAGAAACTGCTTAACCCTTTAGTAAACACCGCAACAAACGAGTGTGTGCGCACTCAAAGTTATTCAAAGATGAACCTGAGAGGCATTTACATGCGCACCCTAAAACGAACCGCTGCAGTTCTGGCCATTGCA
>WLGA01000125.1 GCA_009703445.1 Actinomycetota bacterium
TCCCGCTTTTGAGAGAGATTCATGTCTGAAATCACCCCTGACCTAGTGCGTCACTTGGCCGGCCTTAGCCGCATCCTTGTGACCGACGAAGAGGTCGAACGTTTTACCGAGCAGCTTTCGCTGATTGTCGACTCTGTGGCAAAGGTTAACGAGGCGCTTGCTGGCCTCGATGTGCCTTCAACCAGCCACCCAATTCCGATGGCCAACGTCTTCCGTGAAGACATCGTTGAGCCTTCACTTACTCAGGCAGAGGCGCTCTCTGGCGCGCCTGACAGCGGCGAGGGTCGCTTCCGCGTTGCAGCAATCTTGGATGAGGAGTAGACCATGTCTGAACTGATTCGCAAGAATGCCAGCGAGCTCGTTGAGCTGCTGAAGAGCGGCCAGGTTTCATCCGTCGAGCTCACTCAGGTCCACCTAGACCGCAGTGCCGCCGTTGACCAGGATGTTCACTCGTACCTGTACCAGAACCCAGAGACTGCTCTAGCAGCGGCCGCTGACATCGACCGTCGCCGGGCTGCCGGTGAGAAGGTGCACGAGCTTGCTGGTCTGCCAATCGCGGTCAAGGACAACCTGACCACCACCGATGCACCAACCACCTCTGGTTCGAAGATCCTTGAGGGCTGGGTTCCGCCTTATGACTCAACCGTGGTCAAGAAGATTCGCGCGGCAGGTTTGCCAATTCTTGGTAAGACCAACCTCGATGAGTTTGCCATGGGTTCATCAACCGAATTCTCGGCTTTCGGCCCAAGCCGCAACCCGTGGGACCTAACCCGCATCCCTGGTGGTTCGGGCGGTGGCTCAAGCTCTGTTGTTGCTTCGTTCCAGGCTCCGGTCGCTATCGGTTCTGACACCGGTGGTTCGATCCGCTTCCCGGCATCTGTCACCGGAACCGTTGGAAACAAGCCGACCTACGGAGCGGTTTCTCGCTACGGTCTGATCGCGCTTGCTAGCTCCCTTGACCAGGTTGGTCCGGTTTCACGCAACGTTCTCGACTCAGCCTTGATTCAGGACCTAATCGCGGGCCACGACCCACACGACAGCACCTCGCTGCCCGAGTCACTTGGCTCAATGGCAGATGCTGCCCGCAAGCTCGATGTCAAGGGCATGCGAATCGGTGTTATCAAGGAGCTTATGGGCGAGGGCTTCCAGCCGGGCGTCATGAACCGCTTCAAGGAGAGCATCGCGCTTCTCGAGCAGGCCGGCGCTGAAATCGTTGAGGTTTCTTGCCCGAACTTCGAGTATGCGATTGCGGCTTACTACCTGATTCTTCCTGCCGAGGCTTCTTCAAACCTTGCCAAGTTCGACTCTGTGCGCTTTGGTCTTCGCGTTGCTCCAGAAGGCAACCCGACCATCGAGCGCGTAATGGCTGCAACCCGCGAGGCCGGTTTTGGTCCTGAGGTTAAGCGTCGAATCATCCTTGGAACCTACGCGTTGTCGAGCGGCTCATACGAGCACTTCTATGGCGCTGCGCTAAAGGTTCGCACTCTGATTCAACGCGACTTTGCTGCAGCGTTCGAGAAGGCCGACGTTTTGATCTCACCGACCGCTCCAACCACCGCCTTCAAGATTGGCGAGAAGTTGGAAGACCCGTTGGCGATGTACCTAAACGACATCGCAACCATCCCGGCTAACCTTGCCGGCATCCCTGGCATGTCTATTCCGAACGGCCTAGCCGATGAGGATGGGATGCCGACCGGAATCCAGTTGCTGGCTCCGGCTCGCGCCGACGCTCGCCTGTACCAGGTTGGTGCCGCTCTCGAGAAGATGCACGAAGCCATCTGGGGCAAGCGAATGATTGACTTTGCACCTGAGTTGGAGGTTCGCCGCTAATGGCTAAAGACGAATTGATGAACTATGAAAAGGCCCTCGAGATGTTCGAGGTTGTCATTGGTCTCGAGGTTCACGTTGAGTTGAACACCAAGACCAAGATGTTCTGCGGTTGCCGCAACGAGTTTGGCGACGAGCCGAACACCAACGTCTGCCCGATCTGTATCGCGCTGCCTGGAGCACTTCCAGCAGTGAACCGCACCGCAGTTGAGTCGAGCATCTCGATCGGTCTAGCACTCGGCTGTGAGATCGCACCTAACGGTCGTTTCGCTCGCAAGAACTACTTCTATCCAGACCTTGCCAAGAACTTCCAGACATCGCAGTATGACGAGCCAATCGCCTTCGAAGGTGAATTGACCGTCGAACTACCTTCTGGTTCGGTTCACACCGTGCAGATCGAACGCGCACACATGGAAGAGGATGCTGGAAAGCTGACTCACATCGGCGGTTCAACCGGCCGCATCCAGGGTGCCGAATATTCACTTGTTGACTACAACCGCGCTGGTGTTCCGCTAGTTGAGATCGTAACCAAGCCGGTTTATGGCGCGGGTGCAGAGGCTCCCGAGCTTGCTGCTGCATACGTTCGCTCAATTCGAGAGATCGTCAAGGGGCTTGGTGTCTCAGATGCCAAGATGGAGCGCGGTAACGTTCGTTGCGACGCCAACGTGTCTCTTCGCCCACACGGCCAAGAGAAGTTGGGAACTCGCACCGAGACCAAGAACGTCAACTCGCTTCGCTCAATCGAGCGAGCAGTTCGTTACGAAATCCAGCGCCAGGCAGCTTTACTCGCCAAGGGCACTGCGATCATCCAGGAGACCCGCCACTGGCACGAGGACAAGGGTGCGACCAGCGCCGGACGCCCTAAGTCAGATGCCGACGACTACCGTTACTTCCCAGAGCCAGACCTGGTTCCAGTTCAGCCTGCTAAGGAGCTCATCGAGTCTCTCCGAGCCAAGCTACCTGAGAAGCCAGCCGATCGACGCAAGCGCGTTCAGGCCGAGTGGGGTTTTGCAGACCTAGAGTTCCGCGATGTCGTAAACGCTGACCTACTTGACCAGATCGAGGAGACCGTGAAGGCCGGTGCCAAGCCACAGGCCGCTCGCAAGTGGTGGACCGGTGAACTTGCCCGCATTGCCAACAGCCAGGACAAGGATGTGACTGAGCTCGAGATTTCTGGAGCACACGTCGCGGAACTAACTCAACTTGTTGACGCAGGCAAGCTGAACGACCGTTTGGCTCGCGAGGTATTGACCTTCGTTCTAAACGGCGAAGGTTCACCGACCGAGATTGTTGCAGCTCGAGGTCTAGAGGTTGTCTCTGACGACGGCGCTCTAATCGCCGCTATCGATGCCGCGCTAGCAAAGCAGCCAGATGTTCTCGATGCCATCCGCGAGGGCCGTATGCAGGCTGCAGGAGCCGTTATCGGTGCCGTTATGCAGGCCATGAAGGGTTCGGCCGACGCAGGTCGCGTTCGTGAGCTCTTGATCGAAAAGGCAAACGCTTAAAACTAGCCAAGAAAAAAATCCCCGGTCTCAATGACCGGGGATTTTTCTATTGCATGGGGTGAGTAACGGGGCTTGAACCCGCGACCCCCTGGACCACAACCAGGTGCTCTACCAGCTGAGCTATACCCACCATGACTGTTTCGCCGAAGCGCAACAA
>WLGA01000126.1 GCA_009703445.1 Actinomycetota bacterium
CCACCAACCTTGTGCGCACTAATCGACATCGCGGCCAAACCGCTTGCCTCGAAGTTGATTGGCAAGTGGCCAAAAGTCGCAACCGCGTCGGAATGCACGGGGATGCCGTGCTTTTTTGCCAAAGCTGTGATTGCCGGAATGTCTGCAACCACACCGGTTTCGTTGTTTGCCCACATCAGCGAGATGAGTGAAACGCGTTCGCCGTCTGAATCCAAGAACTTTTCGAGCCAGCCAAGATCGAAGACGCCGCGTTCATCGACTGGAACCATTGCGATTTCGGCACCTTGATGGTCGGCCAGCCAGTAAATCGGGTCGAGGACACCATGGTGCTCGGTGCCGGCTGTAATGATTACGTTGCGCTTTGGATCATTTTCGAGGCGCTGCCAATAGAGGCCCTTGATGGCAAGGTTGTCGCTCTCGGTTCCTCCCGAGGTAAAAATGACCTCGCTACGGTTGGCCGAAAGCACCGCGGCAAGTGTCTCTCGCGCTGCTTCAAGGGCGTTTCGAGCATCCTGGCCAAACTTATGAACCGCAGACGGATTACCTACCGACAACAAGGCCTGTGAATAGGCCGCAAGCACCTCAGGCCGAATCGGCGTGGTGGCTGCGTGGTCTAGGTAGGTGGGCACAGGTACAAGCGTATTTCGTTCGAGCCAGTTAATCAGTCTGAAATCTGTGAACGAGTAGGCTTTCACCTATGTCTGCTGAGATGCCTGCCCCGGGGGAAATGGGAGTCACCGTCGTAGATGGCGTTGGAACCATTCGCGTTTACTCTGAAAACGCCACGAGCATCGAACTCGTCGTCTTTGAACCCGACGAGGTAACCCAGGTTCGTCGCACCATAGATTTGGAGCGCGGCGAGGGTTCAATTTGGACGGCTACCAGCCACCACCTGCGACCTGGCATCAAGTATGCGCTTCGCGCCGACGGCCCTAAGGCGCCGAGAAACGCCTTTAACAATCAAATCTTCCTGATTGACCCTTACGCCCGGGGTGTAGTTCGTCAAAATGCACGCGAGTACCACTGCGTTGTTGTCGACGACACCTTTGACTGGCAGGGAGTCAACAAACCAAACATTCCACTGGAAGAGTTAATCGTCTATGAAGCTCACGCTCGAGGTCTAACCCGAGGTAATCCAAACCTCCCGGATGAGCTTCGCGGCACCTATGCCGCACTAGGTCACCCTTCAACGATTGAGCACCTCAAGAACATCGGCGTGAACGCAGTCGAACTTTTGCCGATTCACATGTTCATCTCTGAACCCCGCCTGATGAGCATGGGCCTTATCAACTACTGGGGATACAACACCATCAACTTCTTTAGCCCGCACCCTCGCTATGCGAGTGCATCAGCTCGTGAACAGGGGCCGCAGGCGATTCTTGACGAACTCAAGACCGCCATTCGCGAGCTCCACCGAAACGGCATCGAAGTCATCCTTGACGTGGTCTACAACCACACTGCAGAAGGTGGCGGTGGCGGCCTTACCTACTCTTACCGAGGCCTAGACAACTCGAGCTATTACCGCATGGATGACAACGGACATTTCCATGACACCACTGGCTGCGGCAACTCGTTGAACTTCGGAAACCCGCACGTCGTGCACATGGTCCTTGAGAGCCTTCGATACTGGACCACCGAAATGCAGATTGACGGCTATCGATTCGACCTGGCTGCGACCCTGGCACGCAACGAGATTAACCACTTCGACCCAAACCACCCACTTCTGCGTGCAATCGTCGAGGATCCGATTTTCAAGGATTCGAAAATGATCATGGAGCCTTGGGACGTGGGCCTCGGCGGCTGGCAGACCGGCAACTTCCCTGACCGGTTCAGTGAATGGAATGACCGATACCGCGATGACATTCGCCGATTCTGGCTGTCAGACGTTGCTGCCGCACGAAATAGCGGAAACCACTGGAATGGCGTTGCAAACTTGGCCACCCGACTTTCCGGTTCACGCGACATCGTTGACGGCCCGAGCGGGCCTCTCGGAAGCGTGAACTTTATCACCGCGCACGATGGCTTCTGCCTGAATGACTTGGTCAGCTATGACGTGAAGCACAACCAGATGAATGGCGAGAGCAACCGTGACGGTACCAACGGAAATCACTCGTTCAATCACGGGTTTGAAGGCGCGGGCGCTGCGCCTGAAATCTCTGCTCAGAGACGCAAAGCAGCGCGCAACCTGATGGCCACTTTGCTCTTTTCCTCGGGTATCCCAATGATTACGGCAGGCGATGAGCGCCTAAAGACTCAGAACGGCAACAACAACGCCTATTGCCAAGACACTGTGATGAGCTGGGTCAACTGGGAGCTATCCCGCCATGAGCAAGACTTCGAAGCGACATTCGCGTATCTCACCAAGTTGCGCCGCGAAAACCCGGTGCTAAGACCCAATGCATTTGGCGATTTCAACGAGGCGACAGCCGATCACGACATGATCAAGTGGTTTAACGCCGATGGCGAGATCATGACTGACCAAAATTGGCATGATACCGAGTGCCGCACGATTCAACGCTACTCGGAACACCTAGACGACTCCGGTGCGAGGTCGGCCATGCTCGTACTCATCCACGGTGCCGAAAAAGTTATCGATGTGACGCTTCCAAGCCAGGATGACGTCTCCGCTTACGAGTTGATCTGGAACAGCGCGTTCGACGAGCCAACCGAAGAAACCGAGCTGTTCGCCGTCGAGGCGACAACTTTGGTATCGGGCACCTCGATACAACTATTCCGTTGCATTTTTTGAAAGCGATTATATGCAACTTGAAACATCACTAAGTTATGGAGTGTGAGCAAAATTAGCGGAATCAGTTACCTCCACGAGAACCCAATCGGGCGCCTTCCCATCCTTGGCGTGAAGCCTTCGGTCGAGTCAGGTAGATGGCCCGCAAAAGCTTTCAAGGGCGAGGTAATCCCCTTCAGCGCAAACGTGTTCCGTGAAGGCCATGACGCACTGGGTGTCGAGCTATTGCTCACCGCGCCCAACGGAAAACAGCAGACTCACCGATTGACTCCGGGCACTCTCGGCAGCGACCTCTGGCACACCAAGGTCCAGCTTGACGAGCAGGGCATTTGGAGATTTCAGATTCGGGCCTTTGCAGATGAATATGAAACCTGGCACCACAACGCCAGCGTAAAGATAGCCGTTGGTGTTGATGAAGAACTGATGATGCTCGAGGGCATCGCAGTGTTCACTCGCGCGGCAGCCGAAAAGGGCCGCACGGCCGCGAACGCAAAACTACTCGTCGAACTCGCCGAAAAACTTTCAGACACATCCCGCCCGGCCAAAGATCGTCTGGCAGAAGCCGAGACCGCTGCAGTACTCAAGGCAATCACGGCGCAGCCAATTCGATCACTCGAGACACTGAGTGATGAGTACCTAATCAACTGTGAGCGCGAGCTTGCTGGCTCTGGTGCTTGGTACGAATTCTTCCCTCGCTCTGAAGGTGCG
>WLGA01000127.1 GCA_009703445.1 Actinomycetota bacterium
AATAATACAGGAAATAAAATACCGCATACAAGGTGCCGCTATTATTTGATTATGAACTGGACTTTCCTCGGCAACCACGGGCACGTTGTTGTGCAGCTTGCCAAGAACCCGGATGTAAAGCTCACCGACCTGGCTGTTCTTGTCGGGGTCACCGAACGTCACGCTCGCGCCATTGTGAACGAGCTTCGCGAAGCCGGGTACATCGAGGTTCAGAAGATCGGTCGTCGAAACAGTTACAGAGTTATCGAGACCAAGGCTCTTCGTCACACCGCCGAATCAGACAAGACCCTGGGTGATCTGCTCTCGATTTTCAACGTGAGCAACCGCTAGCCAAGCAGCTGCGCGAAAGCCTCATAAATCAAGAAGGCTGGCCAAACCAGGGCCTTGAGGAAGCCGAGAACGCCATCCCAGAATCCGTTGGCGTGCGAGATGAAATAGATGGCGGCACCTAGGAAACCTAGGAAGTAAAAACCGCTGGTTGACTTGGTGTGCAAGCTGGTGTCGTTTTTGCTCATGCCTTCACCCTACTCGCCCAGGCGTAGGCCGCCGAAAATCCGAAGCCGACCGCCGAGTAGGCGATGGCAAACCAGTTGAGCTGAACCGGGAGCAGCAGGGTCAAGACGCCCAATCCGAACGCGCTGACCAACATGACGCGACCTGAAAACACCACGGATGCTTCGCTGCCTCGGCTCGACACCGAGAACATGTTTCCCGCCAGGGCAACCAGAGTGATGCCAATCATGCGCATCGCCCATTCGAGCTCAGGGGAGGTGTTCAGGCCAAGTAGGCCATTGAACGTTGCTGGAACCGCAATCAACGCAATAGCGCTGAGGCCGAAGACGATCGAACCGGTGCGCAGCACCAGACGTAGCCTTGTAACCGATGATGAACTTGTCATTATGTAAGACTATGGGCATGACCAATCGAAACCGCAGCAACGCAATCTTCTTCTTCATCATGGCGGGCATTGGCCTAGCCACCGCCTGGTACTTCAACGCGATTGCCGTTCTGCGCGGTGAGAACTACATCGCCGATGGTTTTACCAGCAACGTCGACTGGGTTTATTCACTAGATCTACTGATCGGTGGCACAGCCGGGATGGCCTTCATCGTCATCGAAAGTCGTCGCCTCAAGATGCGATTCTGGGGTCTATACATCGCGGCCGCATTCATCACCGCGTTCGCTTTCGTCTTCCCGCTGTTCCTTGGTTTCCGCGAACTAGCGATGGGCAAGCAGGCATCCGTGCCTGCCGCAGCCCAGACCCCTGCCGCCGCCCAGACCCCGGCCACCGCTCCGGCTGCCCCTGCCGCTGGCATGAAACCGCCTTCGGTTCACATCCGTGCACTAATCACCTGGTTGGCAATCTTCCCGCTGGTTTCCCTAGGGTTCTTGACCATCGTTCCGCTTATGGGCAACGCTCACCCGATTCTCAAGGTGTTTGTTCTGACCTTGGTGGTCGTGCCAATGGCGGTCTATGTTGTCGTGCCAAACCTGATGAAGGCTGCCGGCAAGCTTGCCGCTAAGCGATAGCCGCCTGCCTCACAGAAAATCTTCAGGCTGGGCTTTTAGTCTGGTCACATGAAGATGGCAACTATGCGAAGTTTCTCAATCGCCGCCGCCCTGGTGGTTTCAACCGCATCGCTTACGGGCTGCAGTAACCCGCTAGAGAGTCTGGCCGGCGCCGTTACTTCGCAGTTCGGTGGCACCGAAGTCATGTTTGCTCAGATGATGATCAAGCATCACGAACAGGCCATTGAGATGGGCAAACTCGCAGCATCGCACGCGTTTAGCCCCGAGGTAAAAACCTTGGCGTCCGACATTGTCGCCGAACAAGGCCCAGAAATTACCAAGATGAAATCCTGGCTGACCGAGGCCGGTGCTTCGCTAGACATGGGCCACATGATGTCCATGGATGGCCTTCTTAGCACCGCACAGATGACCGCCTTGAAAGAGGCAACCGGCAAAACCTTCGACAAACTGTTTCTATCTGGGATGATCGCCCACCACCAGGGTGCGATTGTCATGGCAAAGACCGTGGTCGGTTCAAGTAACCCGGAAGTTGCGGCGCTTGGTGAGGCAGTTATTGCCTCGCAAACCAAGCAGATCGAGCTAATGCAGTCGCTATTGGCTAAGTAGTCGGTTTCAAATCACGAAGTGAAATAAGAGTTCCGCCGAGCACGGCCGGAATTCCTCCACCGGGATGAACCGAAGCGCCAACCCGGCGAAGCCACGGCCTGAAAATGCTTCGGTACTGCGGGTTGTGGAACGGGCCTGACTGCCAAAGCGGGTGCGTCTTTCCATACAAGGCGCCAAGGGCCGAACCCCACTCGCCGAAATACTCAGGCGTCAAAACCAGGTGGTCTTCGAAGAGCTCATCGATCGGTGCATCCAGACCCATCACGCGAGAGATGCGGTTAATCTCGCTGCGAACCCACGGGCTGTTGATGTCATATGTCTTGCCATCGGCCGGTGCGGTTAGCAACACAGCAACCGTTGGCTTCTCGTTCGGGTAGACCTCGCCAGCCTTGTAGTAGTTCACAAACGCCATGGTCTGCTTGGGTGGCACGGCCGCCTCGAGGGCGGCATAGAGCTCATCTGGTTCGTCGGGCATGATCACCGAGTGGGTCACGGTCGAAGCCGGAAGTGGCTGCTTCAAAACCGCATAGATCGCTACACCTGAGCAAGAACGCGACCCGGTAGGTTTCTTAGGTTTTTGCCCTAGCAAAACGCCGAGCACCTCTGGGTCAAGCGAGCTGACAATCACGTCTGCCTGATACTCGCCGGCTTCGGTGACAACCAAACCTTTTCGCACGCCGAGAACGCGCTCGTTCAACTTGATGGTCGCTCCCGCGGCGACCGCTAACTTCGCGATTGTCTGCGGAATCTCATTCACGCCACCGACCGGAACCGAGATTCCCTCACTCGCCATTGCAGCGGTCATCGAGGCATAAATTGCCAGGGTCTTCTTCGGTGAAACTCCCGCATTCAGGGTGTGAATCGCGATGACTTCGCGCAACCCCTGCGGCATCCACTTCAGTGACTTGATGTAGCTCTGGGTGGTCAAGCGCGTGCCATAAACCTTGAGCATTTTGCCCAGAGCCGGCAGCGCTCGCGGGTCCATCGAGTGAGCGGTTAGCAGTGTCGAAATCGAGGATGTGATCTCATCGTGCTGTTTGCGAAAGCGAGTCCAGGCCTCAAACCACTCGTGGCCTTCTTCGACGGGCAGAACGGTTTCGTGCCCCTTATAGAAGTAGCGGCCAACCTCGTTGAGCTTGGTGAACTCGATGGCTGGCACATCCCTGTGGCGTGCTTTGCCGAGTCGGTCATACGTGTCTAAAAACTGCTGCCAGACCTCGGGGAATGTCACCAATGCTGGTCCGGTATCCATGCGCTGACCGCCCAGCTCAACGCGGCGACTCTTGCC
>WLGA01000128.1 GCA_009703445.1 Actinomycetota bacterium
ACCAAAACTGACATTATTTGCCGAAACCCTGGGTGATTACCTTGCCGAACAAGTCATCAGGGTCGAGGCGACGCAAGTCTTCGCTCAAGCAGTCGCGCAGGCTGCGACGAGGCAAGCTGATTTCGCGAGTCGGCTGAGTTGGCTGAATCAAGGTGGCGACGTCTGGCACGTTTCGAACAATCTCGATGTCGCCAGATGCGCGGTGCAGCTTGACGCTCTTGATGCCGGCAACTGCGTGGCCACGCTCGCTGCGAACCACGTTGACCTTCACGCCGAGCTGAATTTCAAGCCAGGCAGCCAATAGATCGGTGCTTGGAGAATCGCTTGCGCCGGCCACATCCACCGCGGTAACCGCGTCATATGGTGGCTGGTCAAGAATCGCGGCCAACTGGGCACGCCAAAGAGTCAATCGAGTCCAGGCGAAGTCGCTGTCACCAGGGGTGTAGGTGGCGGCTAGGTGCTTCAAGTATTCATTCGGGTTCTTCTGGCTTGCAGCGTCGGTGATGCGACGAGTGGCAATGCGGCCAATAGAAGAGGTTGCCGCCTTCTCAGGAGCCAAATCAGGCCACCAGGCAACCACAGGGGCATCCGGCAACAGCAGACCCGTCACGAGGCTCTCGCCGTCGGCAGCGGCTTCACCGTAAGCACGTAGCACGATGACCTCAGATGCACCGGCGTCACCACCGACACGAATTTCTGCGTCTAGGCGAGCCTCTTGGGTGCTTGCGTTGCTTTCGCTTGCCAACACGATTACTCGGCAAGGGTGCTCGCGAGATGCGTCGTTGGCAGCCTTGATAGCGCGCTCTAGGCCATCCAAGTCGGTTTCGATGATCAGGGTCAGCACGCGACCGAGGGCAACAGCGCCGCCCTCTTCACGGATGGTGACCAAGGCCTTCGAGACCTTGCTGATTGTGGTGTTCGGAAGTGACTTGATCACGGAATTCTCCAAGCTCGGCCGTCGCGAGACAGCATGTCGTCGGCAGATGATGGACCCCAGGTTCCAGGGCGGTACTGCTCAGGCTGGCCTGGCTGCTGCTCCCAGAACTTTTCGATTGGGTCAAGAATCATCCAAGAAAGCTCAACTTCCTTGTGGCGTGGGAATAGGGGAGCGTCACCGAGTAGAACATCCAGGATGAGGCGCTCGTATGCCTCTGGGCTGGCTTCGGTGAACGCGTGGCCATAACCGAAGTCCATGGTCACGTCGCGAACCTGCATGCCAACGCCAGGAACCTTTGAACCGAAGCGAATCGTCACACCTTCATCAGGCTGAACACGAATCACCAAGGCGTTTGCGCCAAGCGCAGAAGTCTGGCTCTCGGCAAAGAGCTGCTGAGGTGCACGCTTGAAAACAACTGCGATCTCGGTAACACGACGACCCAGGCGCTTTCCGGCGCGGAGGTAGAACGGAACTCCGGCCCAGCGACGAGTGTTGATGTCGAGGCGCATGGCAGCATAGGTCTCTGAGATTGACTCAGGGTTCATGCCGTCTTCTTCGAGGAAGCCGAGAACATGCTCGCCACCTTGCCAACCGCCGGCATACTGGCCACGAGCGGTATGCTTACCGAGATCCTTAGGCAGACGAACTGCAGACAATACCTTTTCCTTTTCGGCGCGAAGGTCATCCGCGTCGAATGAAACTGGCTCTTCCATCGCGGTGAGCGCTAGAAGTTGAAGCAAGTGGTTCTGAATAACGTCGCGGGCGGCACCGATGCCGTCGTAGTAACCGGCACGACCGCCAACACCGATATCCTCGGCCATGGTGATCTGAACGTGGTCGATGTGGTTTGCGTTCCACAGCGGCTCGAACATCTGGTTAGCAAAGCGCAGAGCCAGAATGTTCTGTACGGTCTCTTTACCTAGGTAGTGGTCAATTCGGAACACTGATTCTGGCGGGAAGACCGATTCGACGACGTCATTTAGCACTCGAGAAGACTCGAGGTCGTGGCCGAATGGCTTTTCGATTACGACGCGACGGAACTCGTCAGGCTTTGGTGAAGCTAGACCGCTTCGTGAAAGCTGCTGGCAGACCTGGGCGAATGCCTTCGGTGGGATAGAAAGGTAGAACGCGTGGTTACCGTTGGTGCCGCGCTCCTTGTCTAGCTTTTCGATGGTCTCTTTTAGGCGGTCGAATGCTGCATCGTCATCGAATTCGCCAGAGACGAAACGAATACCGGTAGCCAACTGCTCCCAAACATCTTCAGACCAAGGGGTACGAGCATACTGCTTTACCGATTCCTTGACCTGGTCGCCGAAGTCCTGATCAGCCCAGTCGCGTCGGGCGAAGCCAACGAGCGCAAAGCCCGGTGGCAACAATCCACGGTTGGCCAGGTCATAAACCGCAGGCATTAGCTTCTTGCGAGACAGGTCGCCGGTTACACCGAAAATCACCAGGCTGCTAGGGCCCGCGATTCGGTTTAGACGGCGATCTGCTGGATCGCGAAGCGGGTTGTTACCCGCAGAGAGCTGACTCATCGAGATTTCTATCCTTAAGCGATTGCGTTCTTGATTGCTTCTAGGCCGGCCTTGGCTTGACCCAGGGTGAGGGTTAGCACTGGACGGTCTAGCGCACCTAGAACCTTTGCGTCTCCAGCTGCCTGTGAAGCGATTAGCTCACCGAAACTGAAGTCACGACCCGGAACCTGAATGTCCTGAGAAGCCTTGGCAACGATCTGCAGGTAAACACCCTGACGAGGGCCACCCTTGTGGTACTGACCGGTTGAGTGCAAGAAACGCGGTGCCCAACCGAAGGTAACCGGGCGACGAGTGGCCTTTGCGAACAAGTCGCGAAGTTCTGCCGCCTCAGGAACCGAGGTGCGGTCAAGGTATGCCTGAACCGAAAGGTAGCCGTCATCATCAGAAACCTGGGCCAGCAAAGTCTTGATTGCGTCTGCAACGGTAGACGCTGAGCCAAGTTCTAGCGAGGTAGAACGAACTTCAATGCCTGAGTTTTCAAACTGCGCCGGGATGACTGCATCGCGCTGTTCCAGCATGCCGCGGGCAGCGATCTTGGCAGATTCAACATCTGGCTGGTCGAACGGGTTGATACCGATCAAACGGCTGGCGATAACGGTCGCATACTCCCAAAGCAGGAACTGCGCTCCGAGTGGGCCTGAAACCGCAACTTCGTCGCCACCAACGGTGGTTGCATCGGCAACCACGCGCACGGCTAGAAGGTCAGCAAGCCCCGAGTGAAGTTCCTGGCTCTGCGGGTCAAGCACTACCGGCAGGATACCCTTGCCGATCTTTCCGGTTGATTCAGCAATGAGCTGCTCGGCCCAGTCACCAAAACCAACGATTGGAGTGCCGTCGGTGACGATTCCAATCTTGTCGCGGTAGCCATACTCGCCATAGGTCTTCGCAAGAGCGGCACCAAGGATTAGCGCAGGGTTTTCAGCAGAGTCA
>WLGA01000129.1 GCA_009703445.1 Actinomycetota bacterium
ACCCGGCAGGGAAACGACCGCGTTAAGCGGGCCAGAGGCAACCGGTGCGATCCAGGGCTGGGAATACGAGGTTTCAGTCATTGGTTCAAATTTACCATGACGAGTTTGATGGCCACGGGGTCTTCGCCAATAGGGCGGAGGCTAGACTCGAAAACGATGAATAATTCAAACAGCGCGGCCGACCAGGCTCGCATCCAGGCGTTTGAGCAGCAGGCTTTGCCCCTCATGCCACAACTCTACGGCGCGGCCTTGCGCTGGACCCGAAACCCATCCGACGCCGAAGATCTGGTTCAAGAAGCATTCGCCAAGGCATTCGTTGCTTGGGCACAGTTTCAGCAGGGCACCAACCTAAAAGCTTGGCTCTACCGAATCATGACCAACACGCACATCAACATGTACAACAAGCGGGCGAAAGACCAGGCCAAGGGCGGCTTGGATGACCTCGAAGACTGGCAGATTGGCTCTGCCGAGTCGGTCACATCGCTAGCTTCACGCTCCGCCGAACTTGAGGCGATCGATAATCTTCCTTCGGACACAATCCGCAAGGCGCTTCACGACATCCCAGAAGAATTCCGCATGGTTGTTTACTATGCGGTGGTTGATGGTCTGCCTTACGCAGACATCGCCGAAATCATGGATACGCCAATCGGCACCGTGATGAGCCGACTGCACCGCGGCAAGAAGATGCTGCGCAAGTCACTGGCTGAGTATGCAGCCGAAGAAGGCTATGACGTTTCAACCAAGACTGGGGCTACCAATGACTAATTTTGACTGCCAAGAGACCAAGCGCCACGTGCACGAGTATTTGCACAACGAGCTGAATGAGTCTGAAATCGAAGACATCACCGCGCACCTCGCCAACTGCGATAGCTGCGAGACTGACTACGACATGGAGAACCTAATCAACGGTTCCATCAAAGAGGCCTGTGATGAGGTTCCGCCAGAAGAGCTTGCACAGCGAGTTATGGCAGAGATTCGCCGCATCCAAGCAAATGGCGGAACACACGCCATTTAAGCGGCGTTCCAGCCAACTTTTGGCTTAGTTTTCGACCGTGAGGCCGAGCCACTCATACCAGCCGCGGTTTAGAACCAACCAAGCGATTAGCCCATGGCCAATCTGGCCAGGCAAGTGATTTTCGGCAAGAGAAATTTCTTCGTTCCAGCCCTCGTGATCGACCAAAGGTCGGAAGCAGTCGACGAATGGGATGCCGCGACGTGCGGCCACATCCTCGAATCCTGACGCCAAGTGCTCGATTTCGCTGTTCAGCTCAGGGTTTCGGTGTGGAGTCGGCCCAACCAAGAATGACTCGATTCCAGCGCGTTTTGCCTCGTCAACAATCGTGGCGATGTTGAGTCGGCTGCGTGAAATCGAGATGCCCGCCGCTGGATCAGCGTTGCTGAGCGCGATGACCAGACGATTCTCGGTGTCGGCGCTAAATCGGCGCTTTACCTCTTCAGTCCAACGCTCGGCCAGCATGCTTGTGGTTTCGTCAGGTGCCGGAAGCGTGAAAATGTCGATGCGCGGTGAAGTAGAGGGGGTTTTCGCAGTAACACGACCCACCCAACCCATACCTTTCGGGTCTCCGGCTGCAGAGACAAGACCATCGCCGAGAACGACGATGCGGATGTTGCGTCTTGCCTGCTCAGTCATCGGAAGCGTTTATCGAGCGAACGCGCGTGCGACTAGGTCGGCCTGCTCAGCTGCGTGACGCTTAGCTGAACCGGTTGCCGGTGATGCACTAGCAGGACGCGAAACAAGCTTGGCAACCTGACCGTTCATGTAACGAGGGAGGAACAGACCGATGTAGGTCCATGGCCCCTGGTTAGCAGGCTCATCCTGGACCCAGTAAAGCTCGGCGTTTGGATACTGGGCGTAGGTCGCCTTGATCTCGTCGACTGGGGTTGGGTAGAGCTGCTCAACGCGAACGATCGCGGTGGTCTTGTCGCCGGTCTTCTGAGCCTCGGCGAGGAGATCCCAATAGACCTTGCCTGAACAGAACAGCACGCGGGTAACCGCATTCTTGTCTAGACCCTGCTCGTCGTCGATCACCGGGCGGAAGGTGCCGTTGGTGAAGTCTTCGACTGAGCTAGAAGCTGCCTTCAAACGAAGCATTGACTTCGGAGTGAAGACAATGAGCGGGCGACGCGGCGTCGAGTATGCCTGGCGGCGAAGCAGGTGGAAGTGCGATGCCGGAGTCGATGGCTGAGCAACGGTCATGTTGTTCTCGGCACAAAGCTGCAGGTAACGCTCAATACGAGCCGAAGAGTGGTCAGGGCCCTGGCCTTCATAGCCGTGAGGCAAGAGCAGGACTACACCAGAGTGCTGGCCCCACTTCTGCTCGGCAGATGAGATGAACTCGTCGATGATGGTCTGTGCGCCGTTGGCGAAGTCACCGAACTGAGCTTCCCAAAGGACAAGTGCGTTCTCGTTCTCGACTGAGTAGCCGTATTCGAAGCCCATTGCCGCGTACTCGCTGAGCAGTGAGTCATAGATGTAGAACTTCGCCTGGTCTTGCGAAAGGTTGCGCAGCGGCATCCACTCCTGACCGTTTTCACGGTCGTGAAAGACTGCGTGGCGCTGAACGAAGGTTCCGCGTCGGCTATCCTGGCCCGCCATGCGAACTGGCTTGCCTTCGAGAACCAGTGAACCGAGAGCCATCAGCTCACCGAAGCCCCAGTCGATGCCGCCCTGACGAGACATTTCGACTCGCTTGGTGAGCAACTGCTGCAACTTAGGGTGAACGTGGAAACCAGGAGGCTGGTTGTCGTGAGCATCGCCGATGAGTTCGACCACCTGACGCGAGATTGCGGTCTCGTGTGCAACAACTGGGTGGTCGCTGGCGGTGGTTCCGATGCCCACTGGGCGTGGAACCAATGAAACCGGCTGAGACATTGCCTCGTGAACCTCAACGAATGCACCCTCTAGACGAGCCTGGAAAGCAGCGTTAGCAGCCTCGTACTCCTCGCGGGTGATGTCGCCACGGCCAACTAGAGACTCAAGGTAAAGGGTTCGAACTGAACGCTTAGCCTCAATCAGGTTGTACATCAGCGGCTGGGTCATCGATGGGTCGTCACCTTCGTTGTGACCGCGGCGGCGGTAACAGATGATGTCGATTACGACGTCCTTCTTGAATTCCTGACGGAAAGCAAAGGCCATCTGAGCAACGCGAACAACGGCCTCTGGGTCGTCACCGTTCACGTGGAAAATCGGAGCCTGGATGGCCTTGGCAACGTCGGTTGAGTAGACAGTTGAGCGTGACTCTCCTGGAGGAGTGGTGAAACCAACCTGGTTGTTGATCACGATGTTGATGGTTCCGCCAACCTTGTAGCCGCGAAGCTGCGAC
>WLGA01000013.1 GCA_009703445.1 Actinomycetota bacterium
ACGAGCGGCGAGGAAGTCATCTGGGACAACAAGGATTGCAAGACCCGTGCGACCAGCGACACCGACTACATCCTGGCTCTAGAGCCTGGCGTGCCGATGGCCGCTAACCCGTCCACCTGGGAGCGCGTGCGCTCAAGCTCAACCGGCTGTGATGCAACCACCGAGAAGGCCGCGACCGGCGCAGGCGCCTCGTACCACCTGGTCGCCACCGTGAACGGCGTCAAGTCGGAGAGTGTGCAGTTCATCCTGAACTAGTTTCAAAATGAACAATGGGTTTGTATTTTGAACTAGTACCTCTTCGCCTGTTCCAGGTAAGCGGCCATTATTTCGGGATGCACCTCAGGGCTGTGTTTCGAAGAAATTTTTAGTGGCCAGTTTGGGCGAGTGCCCGTCACCGCCCAAGCAGCCTGAACCGCAGCACCCTCAGCCACATATTCACCCGGAACAGGCACTTCGATTGGTAGGGCAAATATTGTGCGTGCGACTTCTTGCACTGCCGGGTTCTGAGCCGCCCCTCCAATGAGAAGTATGCGCCTACCTGTGATGCCTATCAGTTCCAGAGCCTGCAATCCTGCGTTTAGACCGCAAAGCATGCCTTCGATTGCGGCGCGTGCAAGGTTTTCTCGGGTTGACGATGCAATCGACATACCGTGCAGAGATGCTTTGGCATCCGGCAAATTTGGTGTGCGTTCCCCCTCGAAATAAGGAACAAGAACCAAGCCATCGGCTCCCGCTTTGGCGTCAAGTGCGAGACCAGCGAGCTCTTCGAAATTCACTCCGAGTAGCCCGGCAACCGTCGAAAGGACGCGAGCGGCATTGAGGGTAACCGAGATTGGTAGGTAGAGCCCCGACGCATCAGCAAAGCCTGCAATCGCGCCTGTTGGATCCTGCGGCCGACTCTCCGAAACGGCAAAAATGGTACCGCTTGTGCCCAGGGAAACGATGATGTCACCAGCCTCGGCTCCCAAACCGAGAGCCGCCCCCGCGTTGTCTCCGGCGCCGCACGTTACCCTCGCGCGGCTTGTGCCGGAGACAACAGGACCAACCGATTCACCAGGTACAAGGATTCTTGGCAAAATCGGTAGGTGGCCCAGTGCGGCGATAACTAACAAATCGTCGTACTGGTTGGTTTCTGAGTTGAAGTATCCCGTGCCCGAAGCATCCGAGCGGTCTGTTACTAACTCGAGCAAATCCGGCCCCAACTTGCTCTCGCCAACTGGCCCATAACCGCGTAGGCGCCAAGTCAGCCAATCGTGTGGAAGCGCCACAGCTGCCACTTTCGTTGCGTTTTCTGGCTCGTGATCGCGGAGCCAGCGAAGTTTCGTGATCGTGAATGACGCCACGGGTGCAGAACCCGTGCGATTAACGAGGGCTTCAACACCAAACTCTTCGATCAGGTCCAATGCGCCCTGGGCGCTACGGGTGTCATTCCAGAGAAGTGCCGGGCGAATCACCCGACCCTCTGCGTCGAGTGCCACCATCCCGTGCTGCTGGCCAGCAATAGAAATCGCAGAAACGTCATCCAAGCCACCAGCCATTTTTAGGGCTGATTCGAGGGCGACCCACCAAGCTTGCGGGTCAACTTCGGTGCCATCGGGGTGCTTCGCGTGGCCCGAGCGCACAATCTCACCGGAGGCCAGGTCGCGAATTACAACCTTGCATGACTGGGTTGACGAGTCGACGCCGGCTACTAACTCCATGTCACTTGGCTGGGTTGACGATTGCTTTGAGAGCCCCAGGTAACTTGCCTGAGTTGAGGGCTGCTTCAACTTCATCCAGGCCAAAGGTGTGGGTCACCAGGATGTCTAAGTCAACCTTTCCGGAGGCTACCAGCTCGATGCCAGTCGGCCAGGTGTTTGCATAGCGGAAGACTCCCGATACCCAGATTTCTTTGTTTTGAATGTATGAAACTGGCAGTGTGACGTCGTCGTTTCCCATTCCAACCAGGATTACGCGGCCGGCCGGACCCACAGCCTTGATGCCCTGAACCACTGCGCCAGCCACTCCGGAGGCGTCGATGAAAGCATCAACTTCAAGACCCTCGACTTGATCGGTACGTGGGTCGAGGCCCACCGTAGCGCCGTGCTGAAGGGCAAAGTCTCGACGCTCAGCATTGATGTCGGTGATGTAGACCTCACCGGCACCAAAGGCTCTCGCAACCTGTGCCATGATCAAACCAATCGGACCGGCACCGGCAATCAGAACTCTGGAACCAACTGAAATTTCTGCGCGCTTTGCAGCCCAAATGCCCACCGAAAGCGGCTCAATCAGAGCGGCGGCATCAAAAGAAACCGAGTCTGGGATGTCAAATGCGAAGTCCGACTGAATGGTGACAAACTCGCAGAAACCACCTTGGATAGGCGGTGTTGCATAGAACTCAATAGCAGGGCACAGGTTGTAGCGACCGGCCTTGCATTGTGTGCAAATTCGGCATGGTCGCTGTGGTTCAACAGCAACGCGTGACCCGATGCGCGCAGGGTCAACATCCTTGCCAACTGCGGTGATTGTGCCTGAAAGTTCGTGACCGAGGATCAGCGGGTGGTCAACGATGTATGGTCCGATTTTGCCGTGCTGGTAGTAATGGACGTCGCTACCGCAGACTCCAACCGAAGCAACCTGCACCAAGACCTGGTCGTCGCCGAGTTCGGGCAAGCCAACATTCTTGACAGTCACCTCTCCCTGCTTAATGAGGTATGAGGCGCGCATCTGAGTGGTCATGTTTTTCGTTTCGTTTAGGCCAGTGATTGGACGGTCTTGTGGGCGCCGTTCTCAAACAGCGAGTGAAGGGCGGTCAAGTATGCCGTTCTGAAGGTTTCATTCTTTGCAAGATCGCCAAATAAGCTTTCGTTTTCGACGAAGGCGAGCGGGTTAGTTCTCTGAGATTTCGCAATCGGAACAAGTTGATCTTTCAATGGGTCAACTACGACGATCTCGTTGCCATCTTCATCTACGCCCTCTGCATAGCGAGCCCAACTTGCCACAATCGCAGCAGATCTGGTCACGTCGCCACCACGAGCCAGCTGCTCTCGGATGACCGGTACGAGCCACTTCGGAATCCGGTCCGAAGACTCGGCGCAGAGGCGAGCGAGGGTGTCGCGAACCTCTGGGTTCGAAAAGCGCTCAATCAGCATGTGCTTGTAGGCGTCTAGGTCAATACCTGGCACCGGTCTGAGGGTTGGTGTCGCTTCTTTGTCCATGTACTTCAAAAGAAAATTGGCAATCGCCGGGTCACCCACGGCCTCGTGGGCAAAACGGTATCCGCTGAGGTAGCCGAAGTAGGTTAGACCTTGGTGGCTTGCGTTTAGCAGGCGAAGCTTCATGAGCTCATATGGTTCCACGTCTTCGACGAACTGCACGCCAACCTCATCAAAGTTTGGCCTGCCAAGCGTGAAGTGGTCTTCGATTACCCACTGAAAGAATGGCTCGGCGACCACTGGCCAGGCATCGTGCAGACCCAGCTTGGCTTCAGCTTCAGCAATGTCCTCGGCTGAGGTCACTGGAGTGATGCGGTCAACCATCGAGTTCGGAAACATGACGTTTTCATCAATCCAGGCTGCCAGCGAAGCGTTTTTCAGTTCGGCAAACGCCAAAAACATCTTCTTGGCGATGTCCCCATTGCCCTGGATGTTGTCGCAAGACAACACGGTGAATGGCGGAATGCCTCGCTCGTGACGGCGACGAAGAGCCTCAACCACGAACCCGAACGCTGTTTTTGGAGTCGCCCCACTGACGAGGTCTGAAGCTATCGCGGGGTTAGTTACATCGAATTCTCCCGTGACGCGATCGAAGTTATACCCGCCTTCGGTGATCGTTAGCGAAACAATTTTCGTGCTGGGTGCTGCCATCTTTTCGATGACTGCCTCGGCGTTGTCCGGCGCAAATAGATACTCGATGATGCTGCCAATTACGCGAGCCTCGCGGCGCCCATCCGGGTGCTTCAGGGTCAAGGTGTATAGGCAATCCTGCTCCTGCAGAGCGTTCTTCATCTTGAGATCGAATTCCATGAGTCCAACACCGCAGATTCCCCAGTCGAAGGCCTTGCCCTGGTTCATCAGGTCATCCAAGGCCATCGCCATGTGCGCACGGTGAAAACCGCCGACACCAAAATGCACAATTCCGGTAGTCACTCTGCTTCGGTCATATTTTGGTGTTTCAACTTCGGCTTTGACCGAAGCCAACGATGCTTCGTTGAGGCGAGTCACGTTTATTTCACCGCGCCCATGGCTAGGCCGCGCACAAGTTGCTTCTGAGCGATCCATCCGGCAATAATCACCGGCAACGCGGCAACGGTCGAAGCGGCTGAGAGAACTGAAAGGAACAACCCTCGGCCGTCAACGAAGCTGGCAAGAAATGGTGGCGTCGTCTTGGCGTTGTTGCTGGTTAGCAAAGTTGCCAAGAAGTATTCGTTCCAAGAGAAGATGAAACAGATCAGTGCAACCGCTGCGATTCCGGGTAGAACAATTGGCAGCACAACGCGAGTTAATTCGGTGCGGAAGTTGGCGCCGTCGATCTGGGCTGCCTCGACTATTTCAAGCGGCACCTCGCTGAAGAACGAGCGCATCATCCAAACCGCAATCGGCAAGTTCATAGCGGCATAGACGAGCGTCAAGGCTCCAACGTTATCGAGCACGTGCAGAGTCTTGAAGATCATGTAAAGCGGCAGAATCGACGCTGCTGCAGGCATGAAGCGGGTCGAGATGAAGAATGAAAGCGCGTCCTGAACATTCTTGATTGGGCGAATGCTGAGCGCGTAGGCAGCCGGAACTGCTAGCGCAATCACAAGCAGAGTTGAAGTCACGCTCGATGCGAGAGAGTGCTCGAGGTAGCTGATCATTCCACGATCCATAAGGCGCTGGAAGCCCGAGGTGTCGATGTTGAAGAACAGCTTTGGAACAATCGATGATGCGTCATTTTCAGACTTGAACGAATTCAAGAACATCCAACCTACCGGGAAGAAGAACAGGAAAACCAAGACCCAAGTGAAGGTGGTGATTAGAGAAGCTTTAGCTTTCTTCATTAGCGGTTGCCTCCGGCCATAAATACCTTGAAAAGAGTTTTTAGAGCAATGGTCGCGACAATAAGCGTCAGGACTACGGTTACCACACCGTAAGCGGCCGCTTGGCCGACATCCAAGCCGATGAACGCACGCTCATAGAGCAGGTATGCGAGGGTCTTGGTTCCGCCAGTACCCTTCGTCATGATGGCAACCGGGTCAAATACCTGAAGCAACATGATGCTTCCGAGAAGAACGGAAATCTCGATGTACTGGCGTAGGTGAGGCAGGGTCATCCACTGGAAAGTGCGGAGTGCCCCTGCCCCATCTACTGAAGCGGCCTCTATAACTTCACGGCTCTGGCTCTGAAGGCCAGCAAGCAAAATCAACATGAAAAATGGTGTGAACTGCCAGGTCAACACGATGATTACGGTAGCTAGAGGCAAATCGGTGCTCCATGCGATTGATGGAAGACCGAGAGATGTGGTGACCCAGTTGATGATGCCAATGCTGGTGTCAAACATTGAATACTTCCAGATCAGCGACGCGGCTGCTGGCATGATCAGGAACGGAGTGATGACCAAAGTTCGAGCAAGTGCCTGACCTCGAAAATTTCTGTCCAGCAGGATGGCGAAGAGCAGCCCGAAAAGCAGTGACAGAATCACGGCTGAGGCGGTGATGCCAACTGTCGCGATGATCGATGGAACAAGGTCTCCCGTGGTGAACACCGAGATGTAGTTCTTGAACCAGGCAAAACCAATCTCTCCTGGCTTCAGCAAGTTCCAGTTGAGCAAAGAGAAGTAGATGGTGACTAGGAATGGAATCTGTGTCATGACGATTCCGAAAGTTAGAGCCGGCAGAATGAGTGAGCGTGAGAGCCAAACGTTCTTCTTCGCTACTTTGCCGATGGAGGCAACTGCTGGTGTGGTTGTGGTCATTTCTTGGTCCCTAGTTGAAGAGTTGGGCTCGGGGTCGGCCGACTGGCGACCGACCCCGAGTTTGAAACTGGTGAAACTTTTTACTTCTTGTGTGCGTCGCCAGCAACCTGAGCGATCTTCTGGCCTTCATCAAGAGCTTCCTTGATTGTCTTGCGACCGGCTAGAGCGTCAGCTACAAGCTGTGCAACCTGGTTTCCAACGTCCTGGAATTCAGGGATTGCAACGTACTGGATACCAACCCATGGCTGTGGGTTTACACCAGGTTGTGCAGGGTTTACCGCACTCATTACCTCAAGGGTAATTGGAGCGAATGCAGCTGCCGCTTCCTTGTACTCAGGGATTGAGTAGGTTGAGGTGCGGGCACCTGGTGGAACTAGGGTCCAACCAAGGGTCTTACCGACTAGCTGGTGGTATTCCTTGCTAGTGGCCCACTTGATGAACTTGGTTGCTGCATCCTTGTGCTGGGTGTTTGCAGGGATTGCAAGGTTCCAGCTCCATAGCCATCCTGACTCCTTGGTCTTTACGACCGGAGCGTGAGCGTAGCCCATCTTGCCCTTGACAGGCGAGTCATCGGCTTCAAGCATCGATGCTGCAACAGAAGCGTCAACCCACATTGCGGTCTTTGCGTTCTTTAGAGCGGTTAGACACTCGTTGAAGCTGTATGAAACAGGGTCCTTCTCACCAGCGGTGTCAAGAAGGTTCTTGTAGAAGGTGACTGCCTGGGTGAACTCAGGTGAGTTGACCTTTGCGTCCCAGTTCATGTCGTACCAGGTTCCACCGAAAGTCTGAACGACGGTGGTTAGTGGTGCGAACAAGTCTCCCCAGCCAGGCTTTCCACGCATACAGATACCTGAACGGTCTGCGGTGTTTACCTTCTTAGCGATGTCAGCAATCTGCTGCCAGGTTGGGTTGTTTGGAACAGTGATTCCTGCCTTGTCGAGGATCTCCTTGTTGTACATAAGGATTGATGACTCGCCGTAGAAAGGAACCGCATACTGCTTGCCGTCTACAGATAGGGCGGTGCGAACTGGAGGAAGAATGTCCTCAACATCGTAGGCCTTGTCCTCGGTTAGAGCAGGGGTTAGGTCGGCTAGCCAGCCGTTTGCGCCCCACTGTGGAACTTCGTAGGCACCAATGGTGACGATGTCGTACTGACCGGCTGCGTTAGCAACGTCAGCAGTAACAGCGCTACGTAGGTCGCCTTCTTCCATGACCTGGAAGTTAACGGTGATTCCTGGGTTTGCCTTTTCGAACTCGCCCTTGAGAGTCTCCATGTCCTTCATCTGTCCGTTGTTCACGGTAGCCAGGGTCAGGGTGACAGGTGCGTTTGCGTCTTCAGTTGATGCTGCACAACCCGATAGAGCTAGAGCAGAAACAACTGCCATCGCTCCAAAGGCTGCAAGCTTTTTGTTCAAAAGCATTGATACTCCTTTGTTTTCGTTGCTACATGTTTTTTTGAGGTCCGGAATGGTCCGGAGGAGAAACCAAGAATCGGTTCACTAGCTTCTCCGTGGTTTGAAGTTACCGCTTTGGCTCAGGCAATCAAAATAAAAAGGGGGTCAAAAAACATGAATTTCTGATACTATTTTTCGGTAGTCGAAATCTCGAAAATAGCCCGAAAACTTAGAAAAAAAGTATTAGTTGCCCGCAACCCCCGCGAATACAGGGCATATTTTGTTTGCAAACATTTTGCAAACAAAGCGCAACTAAACAGCAAATTCTCAGGATTGGAAAAATAGAGTTATGAATCCGTTATCAAATAACAGCGTCAAAACGAACCGGTCACCACAGCAATTTCTCGAATTGGATCCTTACCTTGAGGTCATCCCCCCGCACCCATCGAAGTCATTTCGTTGGCTCGAGCACGACTATCCGAGTGAGATTGCGAGATGGCAGTACCACCCTGAAATCGAGATTCATTTGATTCGAAAAAGCTCAGGAAGCTTAATCGCTGGTGATTACATCGGCGCATTCGAACCTGGACAGGTCAGCATCATGGGCTCAAATTTGCCCCATGACTGGATGAGCGATCTTCAACCCGGTGAGGTATTTGTGAACCGAGACGCGCTGATTCAGTTTGATGCCGATTGGCTACTTCGGGTGAGCACGGTCATCCCGGAGCTAACTGGAGTCAAGTCGTTTTTGGAAGAAATAAAGCAGGGAATTATCTTCCATGGTGAGACCCGGGCGAAGGCAGAGGCGCTTTTGGAAGGCGTCGGGATATCCTCAGGCCTCGGGCAGATTTCCGGATTCTTTGCCCTGATCGACCTCTTCATGAAGGCGCCAGACTCGGAAAAACAATATCTGTCACGCAGTTGGGTCAACGAACATGCGAGTAACGAAGGGCGCTCTGCGGTTGAGGCGGGTATCAAGTACATCTTCGAAAATCTCACGCTCGACATTCGAATGTCGGAGGCGGCACGAATCGCTCACATGTCAGAACCCACATTCTCAAAATATTTTAAGAAAGCGTCGGGTCTAACTTTTAGCGACATGGTGCGCAAACTTCGCATAGCTCACGCCTGTCGGTTGCTCGATCAAACAGAGCAATCAATCGCCTCGATTGGACGTTCTAGTGGCTACGGTAATTTGGCCAATTTCAACCGAAAGTTTCTAACCGAGATCGGCATGACCCCCTCGGCCTATAGAAACATGGATGCGGAATCTAAGCCAGAATCAAAGCTTTTGAGTCTCGGATTAGTGAACCCAAACCGCTAGATGATCCCCATCTCCTTGCCCATGGCTACGGCCCTTTGTCTCGTGCTAACGCCCAAGACCCTGAAGATGCGAACGCATTCCTGTTTTACGGTGGACTCACTAACATTCAAGGACCTGGCTATTTGAGCATTGGTCTTGCCGATTGCCATTTCATCTAAAACCCGAAGTTGTCTTGGGGTTAGCGCGGAAACGTCGTCGAGGTCGAGAGAGTCGAAGTAGAGCTTTGAGAGAAGGCCGGACGTGCGAATTCTCGGCATTGAGTTGATTGCCATTAGCTCTGAAAGCAGGCTTAGTAGTTGAATGTCGGTTTCCGAGACTTCGGCCGCTCTAGCTCGATTTCGAAAGGACAGCCCCAAAGCGCCTTGAACTTCGCTCGCAGGCGTGAATGGTATAGCCAGGAAATCAAAGTCGTCGTCGAACGCTGCGCCGAGGACGACACTTGTCTGCTGGACCCTGCCCATAGTTATCGACTGTTTGAGAAGAGTGGTTTGTGAATCAGAACCGAGGGCGGCATCAGCCTCCTCGGCGCCTTGCCCATATTGCCCTGTCAGGCGCAGTATTCCGTCGGGCTCGACTCTTGCCATTATTGCGGCCGTCGCACCGAGATCCCGAAATGTTACAACGGTGAGGAACCTACAAAAGTCGCTCGCGTTATGACTGATTGCGAAAGAGAGCAGTAGCGCTCGGGCTCGATCTGTTAGTTGTGCTCTTTCGTCTTGCATTCCAACCCCGGTTTCTAGCCCCCTAAACTGCAGATCTCACGATGAGACCTATTTAAGTCAAAACCTATGGGTAACCCCAGACATTGAAATTGAATCTAAATTGTCCGATATTGTCCAAAGTCTGCCCGAAATTGTCCGAATTGCCTCCAAAACCCAAGTAAACACGGGGTTCGAACGACGTAATCTGACGGTGTTAGCACCACACGGGTGCCAATTTCTTGTGGGGATAAAAATGAAAAGTTCCAAATATCAACGGCTCGGGGTAGCCACTCTATCGGTGTCTTTGGTCGCGGCCTCCATACTTGTCGGGCACCAAATCGCCGGTGCAGACGAAATCGCGAATCGAAGTGATGCCCCTGTCTTGATCGTCGACGGGCCGGGGCTACTTGAGCCGCCGCTTCCAATGCTGCCACCGCCGCCAAGAGAGGACACACCTAGCGGTCAGCCTTCTCCAAGCCCGTCCGAAACACCTATTTACAACACTGGCCATGAGCCGACCACCCCACCTGTGCAGGCGCCCCGCGAGGAGCCAAGTCGCGGTTCCGATGCGCCTGCGCAGCAGACCTCTCAGCCAACGGTGCCTGAGGTTGCTCAAACAGCGGATTCCACAACCAAGCCGGCAGTCGAAGCCCCAATCGTCGAGGCCCCAACGTCCGAGACCCCAGCGGTCGCCGCTAAACCCGTCTTGATATCTGCACAGCTGATTACCGTTAGCGTGCCTATGGCCATCGGCAGCACATCCATTACGCCAGCCGCAAAGACCTCGTTAGCCAAGACCGCCGCTTTGGTAAAAACATCTAGCAAGGCGGTGTCTATTGCCGTGACTACAACTGGCACATCTGTTTCAAAGGCAACTGCCCAAGCCAACGCTATTGTTGCCGAGCTCAGGAGGAGCGGCGTTTCGGCAGTAACGGTGATTAAGCGTGTTGGTAATAAGACTTCGGTTTCTGTTCTTGTCACTAAGAAGAAACCTTAGGTCTATCTGCCCCCGGATAGACGCGGTGGTCGGCTCTGCCGGCCACCGTTTACCAGTTAAGGCCCAGGCTCAATGCAGCCCGAAGATCTCCCACTTCTGAATCAACCGAGCGGATAAAGCCCAGTCGGTTGGCCTCGTTGGCCCGAATCTTGCCGTTTGAAACCTTTCGAATCTCGCCGGCCAAACTGATTTCACCAAAAGCGACTAGGTTATGAGCAATTGGCTTGTCTTGCACGGCCGAAGCGATTGCGAGGGCGATTGCCAAGTCAGCAGCTGGTTCGGTCAAACGAACTCCGCCCACCGTGGACACGTAGACATCTGAGTCACCAAGCCGAAGGCCGGCTCGACGTTCCAGAACCGCCAGCAGCATGGCAACGCGGGCTGAATCGACCCCATTGGTGACACGTCTAGGCTGTGGAGTTGACGACTTGACGACCAAGGCCTGCACCTCGGCAATCAGCGGCCGCTTGCCTTCTACGGTTACGGTCACGCAGGTTCCTGACACGGGAGCATCGCCGCGGGATAGGAACATTCCGCTCGGATCGCTCACCTGGTTGATGCCCTCACCGGTCATCTCGAAACAGCCAACTTCGTCAGTGGGGCCAAAACGATTTTTTAGCGAACGCACGAATCGAAGCGAAGTCTGACGATCACCCTCGAAGTGGCAAACCACATCAACCAAGTGCTCGAGCGCACGAGGGCCGGCAATTGAACCATCCTTGGTGACGTGGCCAACCAGGATGACCGGTAACGCACGCTCTTTAGCGACGCGAATTAGGTTGGCGGCAACCTCGCGAATCTGCGAAGGCATGCCGGCGGCACCGTCGATTTCACTGGCGGCGATGGTCTGGACCGAGTCAACAACTAGAAGCTCCGGGCCGACCGCATCTATTTGCCCGAGAACGGTCGAAAGGTCGGTTTCGGCTGCCAGGTATAGGTTGTCGGTGAGTGCGCCTGTGCGCTCGGCTCGAAGACGAACCTGACCAACCGACTCTTCGCCGGTTACATAAAGAACTTTCTTGCCAGATTTGGCGGTGTTAGCGGCAACTTCGAGCAACAGGGTTGACTTGCCTACGCCCGGTTCTCCTGAGAGCAGGACCACAGCGCCGGGCACCAAACCGCCACCCAAGACTCGGTCGAATTCACCCACCTGAGTTGACCAAGCGGCAACGCGTTCGGTTGAAACGTCCGTGATTGGTTTTGCCGCTGAAGACTCCACGAGCTTCAGGGCACGCACCTGCTTTGCGACTCCGAGGCCTCGACCTCCGCCGACGGCACCCTCCTGCATTGAATCCCAAGCCTGGCACTCGCCGCAGCGACCGACCCACTTCGGGGTCGACCAACCGCACTCGGTGCAGACAAAGGTTGATTTCGGGTTAGCCATGACTCAAAACTATCAACCACCGCCGACAAAACCCCTCGCCTAAACTGAATAGGTGAATATCAATCGCATCGCAATCCTCGGCTCTGGATCAATGGGCGGCGCCATCCTTGCCGGCCTGCTCAAGTCGGGCTTTGACCCAGCCAATATTTCGGTCAGCACCAAGACCGCGGCCAGTGCCGAAAAGCACATCGACGAGCTCGGTGTTCACGCTTTTGCGCTCGAAAACGGAGCAGATGCAAACGCGATGGCTGTGGCCGGCGCAGATGTAGTTCTCGTGGGCGTGAAGCCTGCCTACGTAACTGAAGTTTTGGCCGAAGTGGCCGAGTCGATCAACGACAACGCCCTAGTGATTAGTGTCGCGGCGGGCGTTACCACCGCATCCATGGAGGCAGTTTTGCCCGAGGATGTCGGCGTGGTTCGAGCCATGCCAAACACTCCGGCGATTGTTGGCCGCGCAGTAACCGGCATTGCGGCGGGCGAGCGAGCAACAGATTGGGCCATCGAGACCACGGTTCAGCTTTTTGAAACCGTCGGCAAGACCATCGTTCTCGAAGAATCGCGCATCGACGCCCTCAGCACCATCTCTGGTTCGGGCCCGGCATACGTGTTCTACCTAATTGAGCAGCTAACCAAGGCCGCTAAGCACCACGGTTTCAATGACCAGGATGCTGCGCTGCTGGTGAACGAAACCTTCCTCGGCGCATCCGAACTTTTGGCCGCCTCGGGCAAGACCCCTGAGGCACTTCGCAAGCAGGTGACCAGCCCAAATGGAACCACCGAGCGCGCAATCGCACGGATGGGTGCAACGGATCTTGAGGCGATGTTTGTCGAGGCAACCGAAGCTGCACTGGCTCGCGCTCGCGAACTAGCAGCCGGCAAATAACGAAAGCTAGAAGTTCGGCTGGTCGTTCAGAACGAATAGCCCGCCGAAAGCGCTAATCATCGCTCGGTTCCACTCGAGGTCACTGACCGGCGAGCTGTCAATCTCGGCAACAATTCGGCCGTGAAGCATACCCAAGGTCATAACTGCTGCTGCGCGCGGCGAGAGGTGCGGCTTGAGCATCTTTCGCTCTTGAAGCAAAACCATAACTTCGGTGAGCTGTTCGGTGAGTTCGTGTTGTACCTCGGCAAGTGCAGCCCGCAAAAGTGGGCGACCGGTGGTGTTGCCGATGATGCTCGCACGCTTATCCGCAGGAACGTGCTTGAAGTGCTCAACCAAAAACCGCAGCATTTCGTCGTAGTGCTGGGCGATTTCTTCGGTGCTGTGCATCTTGGCCATAAAGCGTTTGGCGCGGGCGATGTCTTGCTGGATGCTTGACGCGAAGTTGTGAACGTAGGTTGCGCGGATTAGGCCATCGCGGTCGCCAAAGTGGTGATAAATCGAACCGATTGAGACCCCGGTTTGGGCAGACAGCTCTTGGATGCGAACCGAAGATTCGCCACCGCCTTCAATCGCTCGGTTAGTTGCATCAATAACCTGCTGGACTGTGTCTTTTGCGCGCTCCTGCTTAGGCTGCGGAACGCTTCGAGTTCTAGGTGACATTCCAACCCTCCCCTGTTTCTAGAAAGTATGGCAGGAATATTCCAATTGGCTAACCAAACTATGTAACAGTTTGGGTGTCAAGGCGTTAGAACTTTGCGTCGATTTCTGCGATTAGTGCCTCGATGTGCTCGCGAATCTTGTCGCGAATCGGGCGCACGGCTTCGACACCTTGGCCGGCCGGGTCATCCAAGACCCAGTCGAGGTAGGTTTTGCCAGGGAAGTAAGGGCAGGTATCGCCACAGCCCATGGTGATCACGTAGTCGGATGCCTTCACGGCCTCGTCGCTCAAAACCTTTGGCGTGTTCGAGCTGATGTCGATGCCTTCTTCGAGCATTGCGGCAACCGCTGAAGGGTTGACCTCGTTCTTTGGCTGGGTTCCTGCTGAGCGAACCTCAACTCGGTCACCGGCTAGGGTCTGCAGGTATCCGGCTGCCATCTGAGAACGGCCGGCATTGTGAACGCATACAAATAGAACGGAGGCTTTTTTAGACATGTTCCGATTAAAGCAGAGAGCCCCGGCGCAAACCGAGGCCCTCCGAACTTGTTTACCTGTTGTTTTACTTCTTAGAAACCTTCTTGACCGCCTTGGCCTTAGCCTTTGACTTGCCTGGCTTGGCGGTGAAAACCATGATTCCCAAGATGCCCGAGACCAGACCGACCAACTGGGCGATGATGATCCAGCCCGAGGTGGTCACGCCCTGCCCGTTGAGAATCAGAGCCAGTGAAACTGCAGGGTTTGCCTGCGCGCCACTCTGAGTGAAGCTCGCTGCCGAGAAAATCCAAAGCGCAGCGGTCACTGGGATGAGGTTTGCACGCTTGGTAGCAACCAGGAAGCCGAACAGGAAGACTAGGCCTCCGGTGGCGACCCATTCACCTAGGAGCACTGAAATGTCTGGTGCCGAACCGATGTTGAGCGGGCGAATTGCCTTGCCCCACAGCTGCAAGCCAATCAACATTCCGAAGAATGCTCCACCGATTTGAGCGAGGACATAAAGGAGGAACTCCTTTAGTGACAGCACCTTTCGTGAGTAGAAATACAGCGAAACCACCGGGTTTAGGTGCCCACCGCTGATGCCGCTGGTGATTAGAAGGGCAAGTCCAAATGTCGCTGCGATTGCCAACTCCGGCAATGCAAGCGAGTGTGAAATGCTGCCACTGAGTGCGATTAGAAATAGGGTCGCGCCAAGAAACTCGACGATCAGTTTCTGAAGTGTTGCGTTGATTTTCATCTAGCTAGCTTTCTTTAGGTTGATAAGTACTTCATTGCTCTTTAGGAAGCCTGGCTTCCAGGGTGGATCAAATCTTGCCCAGTATAGATTTCCGACCGGCTCAAACCCTTGGCGAATCACCGCTTCAAGTAAAAGTTCACCTTCTGAAGTAAATCGCTTGTCATTCCAGCCGCCACCGAATTTGCGCACGCCGGTTAGCTGGGTAGGCATGGCCTTTATGTTCACCCTCGAGTTAGCCGGCACCGGAACATCCTTGGGGTCGGTTCCATTTGGCATTACGAAACTCACCAGGTGTGTGGTCTCAGAAGTCGCCTCTTGGATGACCGGAGCCGTCATCGCAATCTTCTGCGCGCTCTGGTTATTGCCGCTTATATAACTGATTAGTGGCCCGAAGCCGATGCTGCCGGCTCGCAAGAAATCACCCTCGACTTCAACCTGCATCAGGACGTGGTCTGGATACTCCCGAAGTTCGAAATCCCCATAGTCACGAACGAGCTTAAACTGCTGTTTTTCGGTCATGGTCTGAGTGTAGACTGGAGAAATCGTTTTGTTCACTGGCTGTTCTTGTCGGTGACATCCAAAATCT
>WLGA01000130.1 GCA_009703445.1 Actinomycetota bacterium
CGAGATGATCGTGGCTCTAACCGAATTCGAAGCTCTCTGTGGTTTCAAGTCCACGAAGCAGATTCGCAATCTGCTCGAGAGCATGCTTGACCCAACCGATGTCTCGGATGGTCTTAGAACTCTGGTGAATCACTGGCTCGAGTTATTCGTTGCCGAAGACGGGCTCCGCAAGCTATTCGTAGACATCGTGAGTCGCCGGGGGAACCTCGACGGGGTTACCGCGGAACTTACCCAGCAAGCTAATCTTTCGGCTCAGTTTGAACTCGCCGCAAGACTCAACATCCTTTACCCGGGCGACCCGGGCGTTGTTCTTGCTCTGCTTATGAACCACGTTTGGCTTTCACCCGGCGAGGCCTTGTTTTTGCCGGCTGGCAACATCCATGCGTATTTGAGTGGTCTTGGCGTCGAAATTATGGCCGCCTCTGACAACGTTCTGCGCGGAGGGCTAACGCCTAAGCACATCGACGTTGCCGAACTTGAACGCGTGTTGGTGTTTGCCGAGACCGAGATCGAGTTGGTCAAGACCCGCGAGTTGGCCAAGGGCTTGGTTGAGCTCGAAACTCCGGTCGATGACTTCATCCTGTATCGCGCCGAGCTATCGGGCGGAGTGGTGCTAGCCGATTTGAACATCCCGGGTGCCACCATTGTGCTCTGCACCGCTGGCGAAATCGCATTGAGCAACAGCATTGAAGAACGAGTCGTCTTGAAACGAGGCGAAGCCGCTTTTATGGGAGCCGATGCGAAGAAGTTCTCTCTTGCCGGAAGCGGAACCGCTTTTCTGGCAACCAGCTCAATGAACTAGCTGCTGATTAGCTGATTGCAGCCCAGGCGCTGTCGACAATCTCTGCCAAACCGCGCTTAGCCTTCCAGCCAAACTCGCTCTCAATGCGTGAAACATTGGCGCACAGGCTTGGTGGGTCTCCGGCACGGCGGCCTTGAATGTCAATCTCAAAATCAATTCCGCTCGCGCGCTTGATCTCGGCCAGAACCTCGAAAACGCTCGAACCGCTGCCGGTGCCAACGTTGAAGGTCGAGTACTTGCGTTCATCGCGCTCGAGATAGTCGAGTGCACTGATGTGTGCTTCGGCCAAGTCATGCACGTGGACATAATCACGGATGCAGCTGCCGTCCGGAGTCGGATAGTCGTCGCCAAACACGACTGGTGATTTTCCAGCCTTTAGTGCTGCGAAAACAATTGGCACCAAATTCATCACAGCGGTGTCGGCAAGTTCTGGCCAACCGGCTCCCGCCACATTGAAATAGCGAAGGTTGGCTGCTCGAAGACCCCACGCGCGACTGGCGTTGGCGCTCATCCATTCGCCAATGAGCTTGGTTTCGCCATACGGGTTGATTGGGTTGCAAACCTGATCTTCGGTCACAGAGTCAACGTCAGGCATTCCATAGGTTGCGGCGCTAGAAGAGAAAACCAATCGATCGACGCCGCTTTCGCGCATTGCGGATAGCAGGTTCGTCATGCCGCCGATGTTCTGCTCGTAATACAGTTCTGGCTGCTGAACGGAAACGCCGACTTGCTTTTGGGCGGCGAGGTGAATGACCGAGGTTACGCCATGTTCTTGGATGGCCTGGGTCAGCTTCTGCTTGGCATCGGGAGCCGAAAGCTCAAGCTGCAGAAACGCCGAGCTGCCGATGCGCTCACGAACACCGCTAGACATGTCGTCGACTACTAGAACCGAGTCGGAACGCTCATGTAACAATCGGACAACATGTGAACCGATGTATCCGGCTCCGCCGGTGACTAGAACGCTCATATGCCCAAGAATACAGGGGAAATCGAGGTAAAAGGCCCCCGAATCACGGCGCGCCCGGGGTTACAAGTCAACTTGACAGACATCGAGTTACACCAGTGTAATTACAACCACGAAAGTATTTCGCAGACCGAGTTAGAACCTCAAGGTTTTGCCGGGTCTGAGATAAGGGTGAATGTAATGGACAGTCGTAGTCGTGTGCCAGAGAACTGGTTTATCGATCCAATTCGACTTGGTGTCGCGGGGGCATATTCAGACGCTGAGGGTGACCCTCTAGCGTGGCAGGCCGATGCACTTTGTGCACAGACCGACCCTGAAGCCTTCTTCCCTGAAAAGGGCGGCTCAACTCGTGACGCGAAGCGCATCTGCAGCGGCTGCGATGTCAAGGCTCAGTGCCTCGACTACGCACTGGCCAACGACGAGCGCTTTGGCATCTGGGGCGGCCTTTCTGAGCGCGAACGTCGCAAGCTAAAGAAGCGCGCCTAAACATTCAGCTGGGTGCTAATCATTAGCCCGCATCCCAACTAGAGAGCCGGCATGAACGCCTTTGTGACCGCAGTCGTGGTTATCCACGACGCAGATGAGTTCTTCATCGCAACCGCAAAGGCGCTCGCGAACCAGACTCGTAAACCAGACCACACTCTGGTTATCGATAGCGGCACCAACCCTGAAACAAATGCAAACCGAGAATTGAGCGCAAGTCTCGGGTTTGATTACATCCGAGTCGGTTCAGACTCAAAGCTCCAGGATTCCATCCAGGCAGCCATCAGCGGCAGCAATCATCCAGGTCAATGGCTTTGGATTCTGCACGATGACAGCGCTCCTTCGCCAACCGCCCTCCAAGAACTCGTTGCGGCCGTTGAACTTTCACCCTCAGTGGCAATCGCCGGCCCAAAGCTAATCAAATGGCAGCAACTTAGGATGATTGGCCAGCTCGGTCTGACGCTAACCCCGGGGAACGCACCGTTCTCTCCGGTGAGCTCGCAGTTTGACCAGGGCCAGCATGATGACATCGATGACGTAATGGCCGTGAGCACCGCCGCGGCCCTGGTGCGCGCCGATGTGTTCGATGAATTGGGCGGCTTCGACCCGGCTGCACCTCCGTTGGCCGCCGACATCGACTTCTCGGTCAGAGCACGCCTTGCCGGTCACCGCGTGATCGTGGTGCCCAAAGCCCATGTTCAGCACGCTGGCCTTTCACTAACCGGAAAACGTGAACGAAACTGGCTCGGGGCATCGCCAAAGACAGCCCTGAGACGGGCCGCGATTCACCTACGCTTCACCTATGGGCGAGCCGCCTGGTTGCCACTGTTCTGGCTTGCGTTGCCTTTGATTGGCATTCTTCGTGCTGTGCTCCAGATTTCACGCAAGCGCCCAGAGTTGATCTGGGCCGAGATCTCTTCAGCGATTTGGGGCTTCTTTACCGTCGGCCGCCGAATCAGTTCGCGTCGACTTCGCGCCAAGACCAGCAAGCTTCAGATCCGTGAACTTAGGTCGCTTCGTGCGTCCCGTGCCGAAGTCAGGTCGCACCGACGTTTGGCTCAGGAGCACGAAGAAGC
>WLGA01000131.1 GCA_009703445.1 Actinomycetota bacterium
ACCGAACGACCAGTTTCGTGGACGGCCGCCAGCCCATATTCGTTTGAGGGTAATTTCGCCATCCTGGATGACCTGATTGCAAAGTTTGGTGCGGGTCGGCAAGTCATCCTGGTTGGGCACTCGGCCGGCGGGCAGTTGGCTGCCGAATATGCCCGGGTTCGTGGAGATGTGGTCGATGGGCTGGTTCTTGTGGACCCGGCAATACTTGCCACCGGCGGTGGGCCGGAGGGTTTTGATTGGTTCTATAAAATCCCACAGATAGATCGGTTGGGTCCCATCCTGGTCTCAAGCATCGCGACCTCCGGTGACAAGTTGATTTATCAGAGCTTCTTCGATCAGACCAAGGTGACCGCTGCCGTGCTCGAGGGTTATCACCGCCCACTAAAAATTTCGGGATGGGAGCGGGCATTCTGGAACTTCGCAACCGCTTCAAAGGCCAACGACCTGAAAGCCAATCTTGGTGAGATCAGGCAGCCAACGGTTCTGATTACTGGTTCAAATGACACCGTGGTAGCCACAGCGGATACGGTCAAGTTGCAAACTTTGATTCCTGGCAGCGCCCTCGAAATTATTCCTCGAGCAGGTCACCTTCCTCACGAAGAGAGGCCCGAAGAATTCATGGCGGCGATCGCAAAGCGCTGGAAGCAGTTCGCGGTCAAATAAGTCGTTTAGGCCAGAGGGCCCTTGTGAAAATGCTCGAAGACTAGGTTCGTGCGCGTTGACGCAACCGTTGCGTTGTTCGATAGATTCTCCAGCACAAACTCGCGAACCGAGTCGGAGTCCTTCACGGCGAGGTGAACAATAAAGTCTTCGGAACCGCCAAGGAAGAAGACTTGGATGACCTCCGGCCGCTCTCGCATCTGTTGCATGAAGTCTGAAAGGTGAGCTCGAGCACCGGCTCGAAGAGTTACCGAGATGAGAACCTGAGAGCCCAAGCCGAGTTGAGCTGGTTCGACGTTGGCGCTGAAGCCAGAGATGACGCCGCGGGTGACAAGTGAGCGTACGCGGCTGATGCAGGTCGATTGCGCGATGCCCACCGCTGAAGCAAGATCTGCGTTTGTTGTGCGGGCGTTTAGTTGCAGCAGGCGGATTAGTTCGTGATCGATTTCATCGAGCGGTGTGTCGCCCTGAATATTCTTCGAAGCCATGGCGGGATTTCATCCTTTTCCTGAATTTATTAACTAAATTACAGTCTTTACCGAATATTGTGCAATCTTTACACGTTCGTAACGCAAATAATGCAACCTTGAGGAAGATTTAGTTCAAACCAAGGAGCAAAAAAATGCGCGTAGGAATTCCAGCCGAGATCAAGAACAACGAAAACCGAGTGGCAATCACGCCAGCCGGAGTTCACGAACTCGTTCGTCGCGGCCACGAGGTATTCATCCAGGCCGGTGCCGGTATCGGTTCAGGTTTTGCAGATGGTGCATATGTTGCTGAAGGCGCCACGATGCTCGCCACCGCCGAAGAGGTTTGGGCCAAGGGCGACTTGCTTCTCAAGGTCAAAGAGCCAATTGCAGCCGAGTATCCACTGCTTCGCAAAGACCAGGTTTTGTTCACCTACCTTCACCTTGCGGCTTCACGCCCTTGCACCGACGCACTAGTCAACGCAGGAACCACGGCCATCGCTTACGAGACCGTTCAGCTTCCAAACCGTGCGCTTCCATTGCTTCAGCCAATGTCTGAGGTTGCCGGTCGTCTATCGGCTCAGATCGGCGCTTACCAGCTGATGTCAAACGAAGGTGGTCCAGGCGTGCTGATGGGTGGCGTTCCAGGAGCACCTAAGGCCAAGGTTGTTGTCATCGGTGGTGGTGTTGCCGGCGAGCACGCTGCAACTATGGCACTCGGCATGCAGGCCGACGTAACCGTCATCGACATCTCACTTCCAAAGCTTCGTGAACTTGACGCTCGTTTCGGCGGTGTCGTAAAGACTCGCGTTTCGACCGCTTATGAAATCGCTGAGCAGTTGAAGGACGCCGACCTAGTAATCGGCTCGGTCCTCATCCCAGGCGAGAAGGCTCCAAAGCTAGTCACCGATGCAATGGTTGCCAAGATGAAGCCAGGCTCAGTGCTTGTCGACATCGCGATCGACCAGGGCGGCTGTTTCGAGAACTCGAAGCCAACCACACACGACAACCCGACCTACAAGGTTCACAACAGCACTTACTACTGCGTCGCGAACATGCCTGGAGCGGTTCCAGCAACCTCGACTCGCGCATTGACCAACGCAACCCTGCCTTACGTAATCGCGTTGGCTGAAAAGGGTTGGAAGAGCGCGTTGCAGTCAGATGGCGCGCTTGCGCTGGGTCTAAACACCCACGAGGGCTACGTGACTTATGCAGGTGTTCAGCACGCCTTCGCCGATGTTCCGTTCAAGTCTCTGGCCGAGGTTCTTGCCTAGGGCCTAAAAGCAACAAAAAACCCGACGCTCTCTCGTCGGGTTTTTTGGATTAAGCGAAGGTTTCATCTAGGCGGGCTGCTGTTGAGTGATGCAGTGAATTCCGCCGCCGCGGGCAAATAACGGGCGGGCATCGACGAGCACAATCTCACGGTCTGGGTAGACCGCTTGAAGTGCCGCAACCGCTCGACCATCATTGGCATCGGCAAAACCGCACAAGATGACCGCTCCATTGACCACATAATGATTGATATAGCTGAAGTCGACAAACCCTTCTTCATCGCGAAGAGTGGTCGGCGCGGCGATTGGAATTAGGTTGAAGTCGCCCGCTTCTTCTAGTGTTTGGCGCACCTCTTGGCTGATTGCAAAGTCTGGGTGTTCTGGGTTTTCTTGGTTGTGGTACAAAATCGTGTTTTCATTTGCAAAGCACGCAACAATGTCGACGTGCCCGCGAGTACCGAACTCGTCATAGTCACGGGTGAGCCCACGCTTCAACCAGATTGCTTCCTGTGTTCCGAGTTTCGAGTGAATCTCAGCTTCGACATCCTCTTTAGTCCAGGATGAGTTGCGCCCCTCGCCGAGCTGAACGGTTTCGGTGAGTAGAACCAATCCAGCGCCATTGACGTGCAGACCTCCGCCTTCGTTGATCAAGGGGGAGTCAAGCGTTGAAACGCCAATCACAGTATCTATGGCCTCAGCAACCTTTGAATCTTTGTCCCAGGTTGCCCAGTGCTGAGCACCCCAACCGTTGAAAATCCAGTTCACACCGGCGAGGTTGCCAGCGTTGTCTTTCACGAAGGTGGGCCCGATGTCACGCATCCAGGCATCATTCAATTCGGCTGGGAGCAGTTCAACGCTTGGGTCTAGAA
>WLGA01000132.1 GCA_009703445.1 Actinomycetota bacterium
CCGATTTCGAGAATTGGCAGGGATCCTGGACTGTCTCTCCGCCGAACGGCGAATCGCTCGAAGTCTTTGACGCAAGAGTTCAGGCTGGTCGACGACAAATACTGTCCGAGCGCGCCGGTAAAACCGTTGTCGTAGTCTCACACGTGATGCCCATCCGTGGCTTCATCCGGGCTGGCATGGATGCAGGTGTCGCCGGCTATTGGCGTCCACAGATATCACCTTGTTCAATCACGATTATTCGTTTTTGGGGTGACCAGGCGGCCGAAGTTATGACCGTGAATGCAACCTCGCACCTATAACAAGTAGTCTTGAAGCGGATGGGTCGGCAAGACGGTCGCGGCAGAAATGACGAGGAACGTCCGGGCTCCATAGAGCAAGACGGTGGCTAACAGCCACTCAGGGCAACCTGCGAGACAGTGCAACAGAAAGTAAACCGCCGTGCAAACGGTAAGGGTGAAACGGTGGTGTAAGAGACCACCAGCGTGGTGTGTGAGCACCTCGGCTATGTAAACCTCGTTTGGAGCAAGGTCAGACAGAAGGCGCATAGGGCTGCTCGCCCTAGTCTTCGGGTAGACCGCTTGAGGGTGTCAGCAATGGCATTCCTAGATAGATGACCGTCACCTGGCAACAGGGACAGAACCCGGCGTAACAGCCGGCCCATCCACTTACTCGTTGTCTGAGTTTTTCCAGGCTAGAGCTGCTGCTCCGAGAATGCCGGCATTGTTGCGCTTCAGAGCCGGAACGATCTCGGCTCGAAGATCAAGCTTCGGTAGAAACTCTTCCCATTGCTTGCTGATTCCGCCACCAACAATGATGAGGTCAGGGCTAAACAGGCGCTCCAAAGTCGAGTAGTACTTCTGAAGTCTCTTTGCCCATTCTTCGAAACTCAGGTTTTCCCGCTCTTTCGCAGAATAGGCTGCCTTCGTCTCGTAATCGACTCCGTCAATCTCAAGGTGTCCAAGCTCGGCATTAGGCACCAAATCACCATTCATGAACAATGCGGTTCCGATACCAGTGCCTAGAGTGGTCATGATCACGAGCCCCTTGCGCTTCTTTCCGGCCCCAAATTTCATCTCGGCAACACCGGCGGCATCTGCGTCATTTAGAACATGAACGTGGCGCTGGAGTGTGGTCTCGAAAAGGCCATCTGCATCGAGTCCGATCCACTCTTTTGAGACGTTCGCCGCAGACATGGTCCTACCGTGTTGTACGACGGCTGGGAAGCAAACGCCCACGGGAAGGGTTGCGCGAGAAGGCTTCAAGTCTCGAACAAGCTTGGCAACGACTATTGCAATATCCTGTGGGTGACCGCCCTCTGGTGTTTCGTATCGAACACGCTCAGAAACAAGAGTTCCGTTTTTTACATCTACGATTGCACCCTTGATGCCGGTGCCACCGATGTCGATGCCAATTGCTTTCTTTGCCATGATGTTTCTCTCTTGCTAAGGAAGTGTCAGAATTTCTGGACCGTCTTCGGTGATGACAATCGTGTGTTCAAACTGGGCTGTCAGGCTTCGATCTTTCGTGATCACTGTCCAGTCATCCGACCAGATTTCCCAGTCGTGTGTTCCGAGTGTGAGCATGGGCTCAATCGTGAAGACCATGCCAACCTTTATCTCGTCGTCGTAATGCGGGGCTGAGTCGTAGTGGGGGATTACCAGCCCAGAGTGGAAGGCCTCGCCAACTCCATGCCCAGTGAAATCTCTTACTACTCCGTAGTTGAAGCGCTTTGCATAGGTTTCGATGGCTCTGCCGATGATGTTAACTGACCTACCCGGAAGGGCGGCGTTGATTCCGCGCATCATGGCCTCGTGGGTTCGTTCAACGAGCTGCTTCACCTCTGGCGCTACATCACCCACCAAGAAAGTAACGTTGCTATCCCCGTGGAATCCATCCTTGAATGCTGTGATGTCGATGTTGATGATGTCGCCGTCCTGGAGAACCGTATCGTCAGGAATTCCATGGCAAATCACCTCATTTATCGAGCTGCACAGAGATTTTGGAAAGCCTCGGTAGCCGAGTGTTGAAGGGTAGGCTCCGTTGGAAATGACGAACTCATGACCGATTCGGTCCAGTTCATCTGTGGTTACGCCCGGTTTGCAAGCTTCGCCGACCAGCTGGATAGCCTGAGCAGAGATTCTGCCCGCAGCGCGAATCTTCTCAACTTGCTCTGGGGTCTTGATGTCAGAGCCGGTGAATTTCGCGGGGGCAGATTTGCCGACGTACTCGGGTCTTGTAATGCTAGCCGGAACCGATCTAGCGGGAGACAGTTTGCCCATGGTGAGGTGTCCAGTGGCAAGGTCGCGAGGCATAGTCCAAGTCTAAATCGCCCAAGAGTTATGCTCGTCATATGAGCAGCGTGTATTCCAAAATGGATGAGAAACCTGAGTTTTGGTTCAATCTCAAGACTCTGAAGGTTGAGGTTGGGCGCAAAACAGCCGCACCTTATCGCGTTGGGCCATTTGCTACCGAGGCTGAGGCTAAAGCGGCTTTAGCCACAATCAACGCGCGCGGCGCCAAGTGGTCGGCGGAAGAAGACTAGTTTTCGCCGAACGACCGAGAAGCCTCTGGGAATGCTCCCGATGCAACTTCGGCTCGGTACGACTGGGCGGCTGAGACCAGCATCTCGCGAAGCTGAGCGTATTGTTTGACGAACTTCTTCGGCTTGTGTGAACTTAGGCCTGCAAAGTCGGTCCAAACCAGAATTTGGCCGTCCGTATCCGGGCCGGCGCCTATGCCAATGGTTGGAATGCCGCAGGTATCGGTCACCTGCTTGGCGAGTTCGGCGGGCACTAGCTCTAGGACTACCGCAAATGCGCCAGCTTCGGCTACAGCCTTGGCATCTTCTAGGAGAGCGTCAGCCCCCTCGCCGCGCCCTTGAACCTTGAATCCACCCAGATTGTTTACGCTTTGCGGCGTGAAACCGATGTGGGCCATCACCGGAATACCAGCGGTAGTTATGGCCTTGATCTGGTCGACACTCCGCGTGCCGCCTTCAAGCTTCACGGCATCCGCGCCCGTTTGCTTCATGATCCGAATGGCGTTCTCAAGCGCCTGTTCGGCGCTGAGCTCGTAAGAGCCGAAAGGCATATCAACAACTACCAAGCCACGTGAGACTGCTCCTGCTACAGCGCGACCAAAAGGAATCATCTCATCGACTGAGATTGGGAGAGTTGTGTCGTATCCAAGCGCGTTGTCTGCTGCCGAGTCACCAACCAGGATTACCTCGATGCCAGCTTCATCAAAGATGCCGGCGGTTA
>WLGA01000133.1 GCA_009703445.1 Actinomycetota bacterium
ACGGCTTCACCGATGGCGTAAAGGCCACCGGATGGGCTGCAGCAGGGTTCTTGTTCCTGGGTCTGTTGTCGACGCTCTCGATGGGCTCACGACGTCGCCCAGAAGCCAAGAAAGCTAACAAGGCCGACGCAGTCGAAAAGGCATAACAGCAAACGCTTCAAATTCGATGGCCTTCTCTCGGAAACGGGAGGGGGCCATTGGCATTTAAGAGTAGATTGGTCTCTCGTGATTGACTCATTGAAACCGAAGCGCCTCTTTCTAGGCAAGAAGCTTTCGAATAAGAATCTTGAAGGCCAGCTGCTTCCAAAGACCATTGCCCTTCCGATTTTCTCGAGCGACCCACTTTCATCGGTGGCCTATGGACCGCAAGAACTTTTGATGATCCTCACCCTAGGTGGAATCAGCTTCTTGGCCTTTGCGCCTTGGATTGCCGCAATGGTCGTTATCCTGCTCACCGTAATCGTTTTGAGCTATCGCAAGGTCATCGCTGCCTACCCATCCGGTGGTGGCGACTATGAGGTCGCACAAAAGAATCTCGGCGAAAAGTCTGCCCTAACCGTAGCTTCGGCGCTTCTGCTCGACTACGTCATGACCGTTGCCGTGTCGATCTCCTCGGGCACCGACAACATCATCTCGGCCTTCCCTGAACTCGACCCATACCGCGTGGAAATCGCAGTGGGCTTCGTGCTGTTCTTGCTCGCAATCAACCTGCGTGGAGTTCGCGAGTCAGGTTTCGCCTTCGCCGTACCGACCTACTTGTTCTTGGCCACCGTTGTCATCCTGATCTTCACCGGCATTTACAAGTTGCTTGCCGGCCTACCAGTGGTCGCTCCATCTGCAAACTATCAGCTCATCCCAGAGTCGACCCTGGTGGCGACACCTTTCCTCGTGGTCATGTTGCTGCTGCGTTCATTCGCATCCGGTTCAGCTGCCCTAACCGGAATCGAGGCCATCGCCAACGGCGTGCCAGCATTCCGCCAGCCAAAGGTCAAGAACGCTCAAATCACCATGACTTGGATGGGTGCCAGCGCGGTTTTCATGTTCGTCGGAATCATCACCTTCGGGCTGATCTCGGGCGTGCAGTACATGGAGAACCCGGACCTTCAGGGGCACCCGCTGAACTCGCCACAGCTATCGGTTATGGCTCAGCTCGGCATCGCCATCTTCGGCAACGGTTCGGTTCTCTTCTATGTCTTGCAGGCCGCAACCGCAGCGATTTTGCTTCTCGCTGCAAACACCGCCTTTAACGGCTTCCCGCTTCTAACCTCGGTGCTTGCCAAGGACGGCTACGCGCCAAAGGCGCTGCTAACCCGTGGTGACCGCCTCGTCTACTCGAACGGCATGCTGTCGCTGACTCTCGCGGCACTCGGCATGATCTTGGTCTTCCAGGCATCCGTGACCGCACTTATTCAGCTCTATGTTCTCGGTGTCTTCACCTCGTTCACTCTCGGCCAGCTGGGCATGCTCAAGCACTGGAAGCGCGGCCTAAAGAAGGGCACCATCTCTAAGAAGGAAGCTCGTTCGGGTCTCGCAATCAACGGCTTCGGAGCCTCGCTAACCGCGGCTGTTTTGGTAATCGTTTCGGTCACCAAGTTCACCCACGGCGCTTGGATGGTCTTCATCATCATGCCGTTCCTGTGGGCAGTGATGTGGGCCACCGGCCGCTACTACAAGGCCGTGAACCGTGAGATCGCTCTAGACCCAGACACCAAGTTCGGAAGCAAGGGTGACTACGCAGTCGTGCTGATGGACAAGCTCAACAAGCCTCAGCTCAAGGCCCTCGACTATGCGCTTTCTAGCCGTCACACCCGCTTGGATGTGTTGCACGTCGCAGCCGACCCGGCACACTCGAAGAAGTTTGAGCGCGAATGGAAGAAGTTCGGCCTCGAGGTTCCGCTGAAGATCATCGAGAGCCCTTACCGCGAGTTCGGTGCTCCACTGGTTGAATACCTCGAAGCCCACCGCAAAGAATTCGGCTCGGAACGCATCTCGGTTTACATGCCGAAACTGGTCGTTGGTCACTGGTGGGAGCATGTTCTGCACAACCACCGTGCAAACCGCATCCGCAAGCAACTTATGTATGTTCGCGGCGTAATGGTCACCCTCGTGCCTTGGCGTCTCGAATCTGCCGAGTATGTGAACCCGATGGGTCGCCGGCCTTTGCCTGGTGATGCCCGACGCGGCGAGTTCATTCGTCCGGCGCTTCGCAAGCACCGCCTCGGTGGCGGCGTGACCAAGGTGCGCGCAAAGCGCATCGATGAGGACTAAACCTTGAAGATCACCTGGAAAAGCCTCGCGCTGGTATTTGCCGGCGGATCACTGGGCACGTTGTTGAGATTTGGTCTTGACATCACCCTTGGCTCATTCTTCGCCGTGGCCGCAGTGAACATCGTTGGCTCTGCAATCATTGGTTGGGTCAACAGCGACCCACGAACTTCGCAGATTAGCCGTCGCCAGTTTTGGTCGGTCGGTTTCGCCGGCGGCTTCACCACGATGAGCGGTGTTGCACTTCTGACCGCATCGGGCCTCACGGCAACGCTGTCGGCTGGGCAACCTTTTAGCTTCCAACTATTTGGTTATGTTCTCGGAATCTTCGCACTGAGCCTGCTGGCCTACTGGGGGGCATACGCACTCGGCGAGAGGCTGACCGGTAACAACGTAAGACCAGTTGAAGATGCCGATGAGGTGACCGCATGATCGTCGCCTTCGGTCTAATCGCCCTAGCCGGTGGGCTCGGAGCAGTGATTCGCTTCTTGCTGTCTGGCTGGATCGGCAAGTTGCCATGGGGAATCCTGGTTGCGAACATCCTGGCGTCTTTCGTGGTCGGCTTGGTTCTTCGCTCTGCCGACACCAGCGGCTTCATTGCCGCGGTGGTAGTCACCGGTTTCTGCGGCGGTTTGTCGACCTTCAGCACCTTCTCGGCACAAACCGTCGAGTATTTCAAGGCCAAGCAGGTCTGGCTTGGAGTCGCCAACTTCGCCCTAAATTTTGTTTTACCCACACTGGCCGCACTTGCCGGGCTTTACCTTGCCTACACCCTGCTAAAATAGCCTCTGATTTAGTTTCCAACTCGTTCCCGCGCGTTTATTCGCGCCCAAGCACGCGTAAGGGGGTCTCGCCATGGGGCGTGGCCGTCAAAAGGCAAAGCACACCAAGGTGGCTCGCGAGCTGAAGTACTTCAGCCCGAACACCGACCTGACCGCGCTTGAAAAGGAAATCGGTCACATTCCGCCAGCA
>WLGA01000134.1 GCA_009703445.1 Actinomycetota bacterium
AACCTATAAGAACGACTGGTGGCCAACCCAGTTCAAGGTTGATGCGCTGCTGCACAACTCTCCTAACAGCGACCCGATGGGTGATGGCTTTGACTATGCCACCGAGTTTGCCAGCCTTGACCTCGCTGAACTGAAGCGCGAAATCAATGTCTTGATGACCACCTCGCAAGACTGGTGGCCTGCCGACTACGGTCACTATGGCCCACTATTCATTCGCATGGCTTGGCACAGCGCCGGAACCTACCGCGTTTCAGACGGCCGCGGCGGTGCGGGCCAGGGTCTTCAGCGTTTTGCCCCGCTAAACAGCTGGCCTGACAACGTAAACCTTGACAAGGCTCGCCGCCTGCTTTGGCCAATCAAGCAGAAGTACGGCAAGAAGATCTCATGGGCTGACCTGATGATCCTCGCCGGCAACTGCGCACTCGAATCGATGGGTCTGAAGACCTTCGGTTTCGGTGGCGGTCGTGCCGACGTCTGGGAGCCAGACAACACATACTGGGGTTCAGAGACCGAGTGGCTTGCCAACAAGCGCTACTCGGGCGAGCGCGACCTCGAAAACCCGCTTGCCGCTGTCCAGATGGGCCTGATTTATGTGAACCCAGAGGGCCCGGATGGCAACCCAGACATCCTTGCTTCTGCAGTTGACATTCGCGAGACCTTCAAGCGCATGGCAATGAACGATGAAGAGACCGTCGCGTTGATCGCCGGCGGACACACCTTCGGTAAGGCGCATGGCGCTGCCAACCCGGATGAGCACGTTGGTGCCGAGCCGGAAGCCGCTCCACTAGAGGCCATGGGTCTCGGTTGGGCAAACAACTTTGGCACCGGAGCTGGAGCCTCAACCATCAGCAGTGGTCTAGAGGGCGCTTGGACACCAACCCCAATCAAGTGGGACAACACCTATTTCGAGACCCTATTCGGATACGAGTGGGAGCAGACCAAGAGCCCAGCCGGAGCAACCCAGTGGGTTCCGAAGGATGGCGCTGCAGCCGACGCTGTTCCAGACGCACATGTTGCCGGCAAGAAGCACGCGCCAATCATGTTCACCACCGACCTGGCGCTTCGCTATGACCCGATTTACGAGGGCATTTCGCGCAAGTTCTTGAACGATGCCGACGCTTTCGCCGACGCTTTCGCTCGCGCCTGGTTCAAGCTGACCCACCGTGACATGGGCCCACGCGCTCGCTACATCGGCTCAGAGGTTCCAGCAGAAGTTCTAATCTGGCAAGACCCACTGCCAGCGGTCAGCCACGCATTGCCGACCGCTGCAGACCTAGAAACCATCAAGGGTTTGATTCTTGAGTCTGGGTTGACCGTGGCTCAGCTAGTTTCGACTGCTTGGGCTTCGGCTTCGAGCTATCGCGACTCAGACAAGCGCGGCGGCGCCAATGGTGCTCGCATCCGTCTTGAGCCTCAGCGCAACTGGGAAGCTAACGACCCAACCGAGCTAGCCAAGGTTTTGACCGTGCTCGAAGAGATTCAGGCGCGATTCAACGGTTCGAGCAGTTCATCCCAGATTTCACTCGCCGACCTCATCGTTTTCGCTGGCGGTGTGGCAGTCGAAAAGGCGGCGGCAAACGCCGGAATCACCGCAACTGTGCCATTTGTTGCCGGCCGCACCGATGCAACTCAGGAGCAGACCGACATCGAGTCGTTCGAAAACCTCAAGTTGATGGCCGATGCGTTCCGCAACTATGCAAGCAAAGGCCACGGCCCCGTTGCCGACCGTTTGCTGGTCGAAGGTGCCGGTCAGCTAGCGCTAACCCCACCGGAGATGACCGTGCTAATCGGCGGCCTTCGAGTGCTCGGTGCTAACACCGGCGGATCAAAGGTTGGCGTCTTCACCGAAAAGTCTGACAAGCTCACCAACGACTTCTTCGTCAATGTGCTCGACCTTTCGAACAGCTGGCATGCGCAGTCACCTGAGGGTTCGCTGTTCGATGCTCGCGACCGCAAGACCGGGGCCGTGAAGTTCACCGGAAGTCGCGTTGACCTAGTCTTCGGCTCGAACTCGGTTCTCCGTGCGCTCGCCGAAGTCTATGCCTCAGATGATGCAGCCGAGAAGTTCGTTCACGACTTTATTGCCGCCTGGCACAAGGTCATGATGCTGGACCGTTTCGACGCTTAAACTGGGCTTCTATGCCTGACCTGCAGATAACTTACCCGGATGACCTTCCGGTAAGTCAGCGCAGGGAGGAGATTCTCGAAGCGATTCGCGACCACCAGGTTGTGATTATTGCGGGAGCCACTGGTTCGGGTAAAACCACCCAGCTTCCGAAGATGTGTCTCGAGCTCGGTCGCACCAGCATTGCTCACACGCAGCCTCGTCGAATCGCGGCTCGCGCCGTTGCCGAGCGCATCAGCGAAGAGCTAAAGGTTGAGCTCGGTGGCTTGGTCGGTTATCAGGTGCGCTTCACCGACAAGGTGAGTGCAGAAACCAAGGTCAAGGTGATGACCGACGGAATCCTCTTGAACGCGATGCAGCGCCACCGCAATCTCGAGCAATACGACACCATCATCATCGACGAGGCTCACGAGCGCAGTCTGAACATCGACTTTTTGCTGGGCTATTTGAAGCAGTTGCTGCCAAAGCGCCCGGACCTCAAAGTCATCGTGACCTCGGCAACCATCGACCCAGAGTCGTTCAGCCGCCACTTCAACGATGCCCCAATCATCGAGGTTTCTGGCCGCACCTTTCCGATCGAAGTTCGCTATCGCCCAACCGAGCGCGAGGCTCACGACGACACCGACCCGGATGAAGAAACTACGGCCTCCGACTACATCGACGGCATCATCAAGTCCCTCAAAGAGCTCGAAAAGGAGGCCGAGGGCGACACCTTGGTGTTCTTGTCAGGTGAGTCAGAGATTCGCGATGCCCAAGAGGCCATCCTTGGCAATATCACCAGCGGTGCACTGAACAAAAACACCGAGGTCCTTCCGCTCTATGGTCGTCTCAGCGCCGCCGAACAGCACCTAGTTTTCCAGCCGAGCAAAATCGCGGGTCTGCGCAGGCGAATCATCCTGGCCACTAACGTCGCCGAGACCAGCCTCACGATTCCAAACATCAAGTATGTGATCGACGCCGGAACTGCCCGCATCTCTCGCTACAGCCCGAAGGCCAAGGTTCAGCGCCTGCCAATTGAGGCGATTTCTCAGGCCAGCGCCAACCAGCGCGCAGGTCGAACCGGCCGAAC
>WLGA01000135.1 GCA_009703445.1 Actinomycetota bacterium
GTCGGCAACCACCTGCTTGACGCAGGCCATCTGAGTCTTGGATGAGTCTGTGAATAGCGGCAGCAACTTGCGGGTGGCACCGAGCTCGTTCTTCTCGCGATAGTCGGGGCCGAGAAACCAATACATGCCATTGATGTATTCACGCCAGCCGATCACCTGACGCACGAATGCCTCGACCGAACCGATCGGCTTATTGTCGTTGCGGTAGGCGGCGAGTACGGCGCTGATTACCTCGGATGCGTGCAGCAGGCCGTTGTTCAGGTATGGGCTCAGCAGCGAGTGGTGCAACGCCCAGTTGTCGCCAGCGATTGCGTCTTCGTAGGGGCCGAAACCCTCCAGGTGGTTCTCGATGAAGTTCTTTAGTTGAGCGAGTGCACCTGTTCTAGTGGTTGCCCAGGTGTTGGTCGGGTGCATGCCGAGTTGCGCCGCGACCAACTCGTCGATTTCGTCCCGCTGATGCTCGAGGTATGGCGGCCAGGTGTAGTTCTTCGGCGGCGGCAGGCGGTTGTCGGCATCGAAGTTCCAACGGCCGCCATCCGGTTCGCCGTTCGTGACCATGATGCCGAGCCGAACTCGCTGGGCGCGATAGAAGTTCTCCATCACGAAGGTCTTTTGTCGGTCTGCCCAAAGCCTGAAGTCGGGGCGTGAGGTCAGGAAGAAATCGTTCGGGGTGAACTCCACGCCGAACTCGCGAAGCAGTTCCAGCTGCTTGAACGAGGATGGCTCGGCCGCGTGAATTGGCAGGGCGCCAAATTCGGCTTGGGCAGCCTTCAGGCCGTCAACCGTGGTTGCTGCCTGTAGGTAGCGAACAGTGAACCCCGCGGCCTCTAGTACGGCTGCGAAGTGCCTGGCAGATGAGAGTAAAAAGAATAGGCGTTCTGGGTGCCAAGGTCGGCCGGAGGTCATCCGTGCACTTTCGACCAGGACGATTACGTCTATCCCAGGGTTAGCGTCGCGCAGCACGCCGAAGTCGCGGTTTAGGTGGTCGTGTGCGACATACAGAATGCGCTTAAGGGCGGTGTCGGTCATTACTTTGCACCGGCTGACTTGCACTTCTGCGAGCAAAACTTCACGTTATCCCAGTCGCGCTCCCACTTCTTGCGCCACTCGAAAGGCAAGCCGCAGCTCGCACAGGTCCTCGGTGGGTGACCGTTCTTAGTTTGCGCGACTCGAGGCATAGGTTAGATAACCCGCTCAGCTACCCAAGTGTTCCTTGAAGAACGCCTCGATTCGCAGCCAGGCATCCTTGGCATCTTTCGGGTTTGGCTTCGCTCCGGTGATCTTCAGCAATGTGCCAAAGACTGGGCCACCACCCTGCTGAGGGTTCATGAACGCGTGGCCGGAATCTGGATACATCTTGATGTCGTGTGGCACCTCTAGTTTGGTCAGGGTCGCGTCGAGTTTGACCTTTGCGTCCTTGAGCTGACCATCCTTACCGCCATAGTTTCCGAGAATTGGGCAGGCGCCGGAAAGAGCTTCGTCGAGGTCCTTCGGCAACATCCCGTAGTTAGAGGTGGCCGCGTCATAGCCCTTGTTGGCGAGCAATAGCGCGAAGCCGCCACCCATGCAGAAGCCAATCACGCCGACCTTGTCAGTGACATCTGGCCGGGATGTCAGAAGCGCCTTAGCGGTCTCAATGTCTTCAAACGCCTGACCCTTTCCAGCTGACAACGCTTTGAATGTTGCCGTTAGGCACTTGCGCATGCCGCCTCGGCTATAGAGGTCGGGCATGAGCACAACATAGCCAGCCTGAGATAGTCGAGTTATTTGGGCACGCATATTCTCGTCGATGCCGAAAACCTCGTGAACCATAACCACGGCCGGCCACGGGCCTGCACCCTCTGGGATGGCGAGCATGCCACCTAGTTCAGGAGTGATCTGGATGTCAGAGAGGCTTGGCGTAGTCATGTGACTATCCTCGCCGAGTTTTCAAGCGACCGACGCCAGTTGGGTAGATAATTTCCCCATGAGATTTATGATTTTTGTCATCGACGACAACACCGCATTGGCCGGACCTGATGAGATGGCCAACATCGACGCGTTCAACGAAATGCTCGAAGCCAACGGGCACTGGATTACCGCAGCAGGCATCCATCACGGCGCTCAGGCCACTGTTCTAGACAACCGAAATGACGCGGGGCTGGTCTCCGCAGGTTCGCTCTACAACGAGAAGGAGTACTACATCGGGTTCTGGCTGATCAATGCAGCCGACCAGGATGAGGCCCTGGCCCTTGCCGCCGAGGGCTCGAAGGCGTGCAACCGTAAGGTCGAGCTCAGGCCATACCTGCGCTAGATCAACTAAGCAAAAGACCCGGCCGCTCTAGAGAGGCCGGGTCTTTGCGTTTGATGCAGTCTTTACTTCACAGCACCTGAAGAGATGCCAGAGATGAACTGACGCTGCAGAACTAGATAGAAGATCACGATTGGGATAACCGCGAGAACTAGACCCGCCATTGCCTGACCATACTCAGTCGCGTAGGTTCCATAGAACAGGTAGGTAGATAGCGGCAGGGTCTGAGTTTCTGGAGTCAGAACCAAAACTGGTAGAAGGTAGTCGTTCCAGATCCAAAGCGAGTTGATGATCGCTACGGTTGCGGTGACCGGCTTTAGCATCGGGAAGATGATTCGCCAGAAGATGGTGAAGTCGCTTGCGCCATCAAGTGCAGCGGCCTCATCCAACTCGGTTGGGATGTTCGAAATGAACCCGTGGTAGAGGAAGGTCGATAGTGCGACACCGAAGCCCATATAGAAGAAAATCAATGCAACCTGGTTGTTCAGTGAAACGAAGGGGGCAAAGATCGACATGAACGGAATCATCAGCGCCTGGAAAGGCACAATCATCGATGAAACCAAGATCAAGAAGGTCACCTTGGTGAACTTGTTCTTGGTACGTGAAAGATAGAAAGCCAACATCGAAGAAATCAAGATCAATGCGCCCACGCTGACGGTGGTGATAAGAATCGAGTTGGTCAGCGATCGGAAGAAAGCCATCTTCTGAAGAGCCTGGTCGAAGTTATCCCAGGTGAATTCGACTGGAAGAGACAACGGGTTGTCCAGGATTTCCATCTTTGGCTTGAACGAGTTGAGCAAAACCAAAACGAACGGCATTACGTAGGCGACCGAAAGAACTAGGCCAACAGCCCAAAC
>WLGA01000136.1 GCA_009703445.1 Actinomycetota bacterium
ATTCTCGGTGGTTCACCTGGCATTTTCAGTGCAAGATGGGCCGGCGGTCGAGACAACATCGCCAATCGCCAGTTGTTGCTGTCGCAGCTTTCAGACGTAGCAGAAGAACACCGTGCGGCAGCATTCGTGTGCACGATTGCTCTGGTTGGTCCGGATGGAGAGACGAGTTTCACCGGCATCTGGCCTGGTCGCGTGGCCACCGAAGAGCACGGCGAACACGGCTTTGGCTATGACCCGGTTTTCATCCCAGAAGGGTTTGAAGTCACCGCTGCCGAACTCGAACCAGAAGTGAAGAATTCGATGAGCCACCGCGCCCTCGCGCTCGAACAATTAGCTAGTTACCTCAACCAAATCGCTGAGTGACCGAGAAGGCTACTTTTCGAGCAGTTCGTCCCGCTGGTGCTCGCGACGAGCCTTCACGACTTCAATCACGATTGGAATCGTGGAGATAATCACAAATCCGATGGTGAAGTATTCGACGTGCTGAGCAACAAATGGAATCTTTCCTAGGAAGAAGCCGAGCAGGGTTACGCCGGTTCCCCAACCGATCACACCGATGAAGTTGTATCGCAAGAACTTTCGGTAAGGCATCTCGCCAACTCCGGCGGCTACCGGCACGAAGGTGCGCATCACCGGGACAAAGTGAGCCAGGATGATCGCACGAGCTCCATAGCGCTCGAAGAACGAGTTGGTTCTTGAGACGTTCTCTTGGCTGAACAGTTTCGACTCCGGCTTGTTGAAAATCGCCGGGCCGACGCGACGGCCAATCCAATAACCGGTCTGATCGCCAAGCCAAGCCGAAGCGGAAATCAGTAAGCAGGCGAGCCAGATGGGCACCGCGAAACTTGTGTCACCGATCGGAATCTGAATCGCGCCCGTGGCAACCATCAAGCCGGTGACAAACAGCAGCGAGTCTCCCGGCAGGAAGAAGCCGACCAGGAGCCCGGTCTCGATAAACACAATCAGCATCACCCCGATCATTGCGAACGCGCCGAACGATGTGATGAGTGTTTCTGGCTTAAGCCAATCCATTCCAAACATGTGCCCCTAGCAGGATTCGAACCTGCGCACATGCCTTCGGAGGGCAATGCTCTGATCCCCTGAGCTATAGGGGCTTAGGTTGCCTTAAGCCTAACAGCGGGCGGTTATCATTATGGCTCGGCACTTAGCTCGGAGGGCGCTCATGGCACTGAAATTACCTGGTCAATGGGTTTGGGATTCTTGGTTCGTTTTCGACGGCGAAAATCACCACGCTTTCTATCTGCAGGCAAGTCGCGCGCTAGGCAACCCAGACCGTCGCCACCGCAACACCTCGGTTGGGCATGCAATCAGCAAAGACTTGAAGAACTGGACTGTTTTGGCCGATGCGCTTGCGCCGAGCGAGGCACCGGCTCCAGATAGCTGGACAACATGGACGGGGTCAGTAGTTCGCGAAGATAGTGGCTCTTGGCGCATGTTTTACACCGGGACTAGCCGCGAGGATGCTGGCGCGCGCCAGACCGTTTGTGCGGCCACCTCGGATGATCTGATTTCTTGGACCAAGGTCGAGAATTTACCGGTTTTGGCTGCGAACCCGAAGTGGTACGCGACCCTCCAGGATGGCTTCGAGTACGAGGCTTTCCGCGACCCGTGGGTCTACAAAATGGCCGGTGAAACCGGTTGGACGATGCTGGTAACCGCTGAACTAAAGCATTCAAGCAAGCCTCGCCAGCGCGCAGCAATGGCCGTGGCGAAGTCTGATGACTTGGTCAACTGGGTTCTTCAGGCGCCAACTTCACTGCCGGATCAGGGATTCTCCGAGACTGAGGTTTTCCAGTATGAAATCGTCGACGGTGTCCCGATTCTTTTGTTCTGCACTGCCGGTCCGAACATCTCGGATGAGCGCCGCGCAGCCGGTGAAGTCGGCGGCGTTTACAGCCTGCCGGTGCGTGAAGACCTCGAAGATGTGAACTTTGAAGACGCAACCCTGTTTCCAAACACCACACTTTATGCGAGCCGATTGGTTCAGGATCGCGATGGCGGTTGGAACCTACTTGCGTTCCTGAACTATGTCGATGGCGAGTTCGTCGGTGAGCTTTGCGACCCAATTCCGGTGACCGCAGACCCAATTCTTGGCCTGGTGCCTAAGGCATAAACAGGCGTTATCTAGCCATTTTCGGTATGATTTAGGGGTACCCATCCGAGTTTGGCCTAGTCGAACCGCAGCGGGAACCTTCATCTCTTCGGTTAGGCAATATCTTGACTCCAGCAGACCTTTCTGCCGCGATCGTTCGCATCCTCGCAGCATTGCAGGCGAGTGGTCGACTTGGCGCTGCCGAGCTGCCAGCCGAAGTGGTCATCGAACGACCAAAGAATCGTGAACACGGCGACTGGGCAACCAACGTAGCCATGCAGCTGGCCGGCAAATTTGGCATGAATCCACGCGCTTTCGCGGAGTTGCTAGCACCCGAGCTCGAAGCGCTTGACGGTGTGGCCAAGGTTGACATCGCTGGCCCAGGATTTATTAACATCACCTTCAGCGCCGCCGCTGCCGGTGAAGCTGCCAAGACCATCGTCGAGGCCGGAGCCGCCTTCGGTCGCGGAACTGACATGGCAGGCATCAAGCTAAACCTCGAATTCGTCTCGGCAAACCCGACCGGCCCAATTCACCTCGGTGGAACCCGTTGGGCAGCTGTTGGCGACTCGCTTGCCCGCGTTCTTCAGGCACAGGGCGCCGATGTCACACGTGAGTATTACTTCAACGACCACGGTGCACAGATCGACCGTTTTGCTCGCTCGCTCATGGCCAGCGCCAAGGGTGAAGAGACTCCAGAAGATGGCTACGCGGGCGCCTACATCGACGAGATTGCTAAGCGCATCCTGGATGAAACCGCCGTCGATGTTCTTGGCCTTCCAGAAGCCGAAGCTCAGGAAACTTTCCGTGCTGCGGGCGTCGCGCTCATGTTCCAGGAAATCCGCGAATCACTGCACGACTTCGGCGTTGACTTTGATGTCTACTTCCACGAGAACTCGCTTTACGAATCGAAGGCCGTAGACCGCGCCATTGCGCGACTCCGCGAGCTCGGTCACATTTTCGAAGCCGATGGTGCAATCTGGCTTCGCTCGACCACTTTTGGCGACGACCGCGA
>WLGA01000137.1 GCA_009703445.1 Actinomycetota bacterium
CGATGACGTAATGGCCGTGAGCACCGCCGCGGCCCTGGTGCGCGCCGATGTGTTCGATGAATTGGGCGGCTTCGACCCGGCTGCACCTCCGTTGGCCGCCGACATCGACTTCTCGGTCAGAGCACGCCTTGCCGGTCACCGAGTGATCGTGGTGCCCAAAGCCCATGTTCAGCACGCTGGCCTTTCACTAACCGGAAAACGTGAACGAAACTGGCTCGGGGCTTCGCCAAAGACAGCCCTTAGGCGGGCGGCGATCCACCTTCGCTTCACCTATGGGCGGGCCGCCTGGTTGCCACTGTTCTGGCTTGCGTTGCCTTTGATTGGCATTCTCCGTGCTGTGCTCCAGATTTCACGCAAGCGCCCAGAGTTGATCTGGGCCGAGATCTCTTCAGCGATTTGGGGCTTCTTTACCGTCGGCCGTCGAATCAGCTCGCGTCGACTTCGCGCCAAGACCAGCAAGCTTCAGATCCGTGAACTTAGGTCGCTTCGTGCGTCCCGTGCCGAAGTCAGGTCGCACCGACGTTTGGCTCAGGAGCACGAAGAAGCGATCGACAACATCCAAGCCTTTGAGCGCGGGGAGACCGACTTGCTTGCCGGCAAGACATCGAAGGGTTTTCTTGCCACCGGTGGCCTTTTGTGGTTCCTAGGTCTAGCCGCACTGAGTTTCGCTTGGTGGCCTAAAGACATTGCGGTTTCGACAACCGGTCTGATTCCGCTGAGTTCATCCTGGTGGGATGTATTTGTGCGCGCTGGCGCCAGCTATCAGCCGATTGGCTTAGGTTTCTTTGCCCCTAGCGATCCGTTTGCTTGGGTGCTGACCGGTCTATCCGGGCTCACCTTCTGGGCGCCTTCGCTGTCAATCACCATCCTGCTCTTCCTGGTCAAGCCATTGGCCTTCTTGGGTGCCTGGAAGCTGGCGGCACAGGTTTCTGAAGCCACCTGGGTTCGGGTCCTTGCCGGTCTTGGTTTCGCATTCTGGCCGGCAGTTCAGCAGGCTCAGCAGGACGGGCGACTAACCGCGATTGTCTCTGGCCTTGCGGCCCCTTGGCTAGTTGTTTCTCTGCTGAGGGTTGCTCAGATTGGCCGAATGACTCGGAGCACGGCGCAGTCTTGGACCTGGGTCGCGACGGCGGGCCTTCTGACTGCGGTCATTGGTGCTTCGACACCCAACCTCGTTCCTTTGATCGTTTTGGCTCTCGCGCTGCTCGCGATAATCCGCATTCGCCGGATCGGCTATTTGATCTGGGTTGGTTTGCCACTAGCCGCGCTCTATGGCCCAACCTTCCTTTACTACCTCACTAACGTAAAGAATCCGCTCGCTGTATTGGCTGACCCTGGCCTTGCCGCCCAATCGCCTTCGGCGCCATTTTTTGACTTCTTCGGTCTTATGGTTGCCGCGCCGATTGCCTTCGTCGCCCTCTTTGCGATTTTGCGAAAGCGCGGTTTTCTCGCCTTTGCTAGCTGGGTGTTTGTCCTGCTTTCGGTTGCTTCGGCATACCTGATTTCGGCTCTCAGTTTTCCTGCCGTCGGGGTTGGTCAGGCGGCGCTCGAGACCGTCAACGGATCACCTTCGGCTCTGCTGATAGCCGCGGGGCTGGGTCTCGTGGCGTTGGCGGCCATTGCCATCGACGGCATCCCGGCCAAAAATGCGCGAAGAATCATCGCGGGTTTGTCGACTCTGATGCTGGTGCTTCCGGGCCTCGCATTGGCTGTTTTGACTCCGGTCAAAGTTTCCTACTCGGATGGCCGCGTGGTGCCTTCGATTGTGGCGGCCGAAGCTGAACAGGGCTCTAACTTGAAGCTTTTGGTGTTGACCCCGAGCAGCGACTCCGGCGGCAATAAGCGTTTGGCGGCCGAACTGGTGGCGGGCGACGGTGTGCACCTGGATGACATCAGCCTTGCCTACAGATTCTCGATTTCCGAACTAGCCGGTGAGCGATATTCAGCAATCGCCCAGTTAGTCGCAGACCTGGTTTCTGCCAACGGAACCCCTATTTCCGAGCGACTTCAAAACCAGAACATCGGCTACGTCTTGGTTCCTACCGGAACGGCGACCGAACTGTCTGATCTTGGAATCGCACTTGACTCGGTTTCTGAACTCGAAACCGTCGGCGTAACCGACCTTGGTCGACTCTGGAGAGTTCGCGAGCCAAAGGCAGCTGTGGAAGAGACCACCAGTTCACCTTGGTCAATTACCAAGGTGGTTCAGGTCTCGGTTTTGCTCGGATACGTGCTCATGGCTATTCCATCGAGAACCTCACGCCGCCGTGGCAACGAAGAAATTTTCATTGAGTCGGGGGAGGATTCCCAGTGATCAAAAGACTCATTGCCCTGATTGCGATTGCCGCCGGCATCTTTAGCCTGATTTGGTTTGCTCCGCAGTTCACCGTGACTATCGGCCAACTGCCTAAGGCCGAGGTGCTCAAGGTAAAAGCTCAGGACCTCAACCTGGTCTGCCCGGGCGGCGTCTATCGAACCGGTGGCGCCTCTGGCACCAAGCTCGGCGCTTTCGAGCCAATTGGCAACCCAGACATCAATTCCCACTTCAACGGCCCAGCCGGAACTACCATGCTGATTCGCGGCAACCAGTTGACCGCGGTCGATCCTGCCGGTGTAGCTGAGCAGAGTTCTTTGCTGATGAATGCCAACCAGATTCAGGCTGTCTCCACTGATGGCTTGACTGGCCTAACCGGAGCGGCCTGCCAACGCCCGACCAACGACCTTTGGTTCCTGGGTGGCGACACAAGCACCGGTCGAGAGTCACTACTTGTTGTCAAGAATGTGACCAAGGTTGATTCGACCGTGAGTCTAGAAATCTTCAACGAACGCGGGCTAGTGACTGGCTCTGGCATGTCGGGCATCTCGGTGGCAGCCGGAAAAACAACTGTTATTCCTCTGGCTAGCTATGTTCCGAAAACCAAGACGTTCGTAACCCATGTGGTTAGCAGAGGCGGTTTGGTTGCGGCCTGGATTCAGCAGAAAACCATCCATGGTCTGATCTCCGGCGGCGTCGATTATGTATCGCCAACGGCTGAGTTCAGTAAAACTCAAGTCATCCCAGGTGTGTTTGTTCGAGGTTCTGCGGATGCTTCCAAGTTGATTGGAAATGCAGACTTTGCAGACCTA
>WLGA01000138.1 GCA_009703445.1 Actinomycetota bacterium
CAGCTGCTGACTTGCGTTCCACAACTAGGTCGCGATCGGCTAGACACCATGTATCGGATGCGCGACTTAGTAAATGCCGGGGCAAGGATTTCATTTGGGAGCGACTGGCCGGTTTCGAGCCCGACTCCCCTACTCGGTATCGCAACGGCAGTGAATCGCTCATTGCCAGGTGGAGAATCTTGGATGAAGGAACAGGCCTTGACTGTCCGCGAGGCTCTGAACGCCTACACATCAGGCGTCACCGCTCAACTCGCTAAGTCTGAACTATCGGGCACGCTTGAAGCTGGTCAGGCGGCCGAATTCGTTGTACTTTCTGGTAATCCGCTTGCAGCAGAGGAAAGTGCTCTCTTCGAGATTTCGGTTATCGCCTCGAGCACTATGCTAACGCCGCTTGCGTATCTCCCTGCCTAGCTTTCGCAAGGCACTCGGTGGGGCGTGCGGGACTTGAACCCGCGACCGACGGATTATGAGTCCGCTGCTCTAACCGGCTGAGCTAACGCCCCCTACGGCCGATTCGCTGTCGGCCCTTGGGTATTTGACTAAGACTAGTCGTCTTCGCCTTTCAACAGTTCTGTGGCACGACTGACGGCCTGTTGTGCCTTCTTTGCGGTCTTCTTCGCTGTCTTTTTGACTCGAGAATTGACCGCCTTGGTGCGTTCTACGGCCTCGTCGCGCAGCTCCGTCAATGTTTCACGAACTTCATCGCGGGCATCCTCGACGCGCTCTTCTACACGCTCTCTAAATTCCTGAGCGCTCTCTCGAAGCGCCTGCGCTCGTTCACGAAGGGCAATAACTCGGTTGTGAAGAGCTGGCGTGAGCAAACCAATCGGGCGACTGTAGTCCTCGCTGTTGTCATCCGAGGTTGCTGAATCAACGCCTTCTCCGCGGTAGAGGCCTTCGAAGATTGTGATGGTTCGTTCGATATCGTGAGCCTGGATGAGGTGCAGAGAGTTCTCAGAAAGACGTTCTAGCTCTTCAGGGCTCGCGGTTAGAACTCGCTTGAGCTTGTCGCTGAATTCGACGACATCATCCGGCTGGAATAGGTAGCCATTGTCACCATCATGAACGAGGTGCGGAAGGGCCATCGCGTCAGCGGCTACAACCGGGCGGCCAGAGGCCATTGCCTCCATGGACGCGATGCTCTGAAGTTCGGCGATCGAAGGCATAGCAAATACGGTGGCACGTTCGTACGCGAGCGGAAGCTCTTTCTCGGTTACGTGCCCTAGAAACTTGACGTTTTTAGCGATGCCAAGCTCAATCGCAAGGTTCTGCAAATAGTCGCGCTCTCCTCCGTCACCGACGATCTCAACCTGGGTGTTGAGCGACTTTGGAAGCATCGCAACTGCCTTGAGCAGATTGTGAATGTGCTTTTCGTAGTCAAGGCGACCAAGGAATAGCACACGAGGCTCGGCGTTCGAAGTTGCGGTGGTGTTGGCGAACTTGGAAGCATCGATGCCACAACTGATGGCAAGCACATCCTTGACGCCCGCAGCAGCCTCGAGAAGCTCTGCTGCACGTCGGGTTGGAGTGGTTACGAAATCGACCTTTTTCAAGATGCGACCAGCGTCGGCCCAGGCCAGCTTCATTGCGGTCTTCTCGAGGAAGCGAGGAATGATTACCGAGTATTTGATGAGGTTCTCAGGCATGATGTGATTCGTCGCAAGCACGCGAATCCCCTGGCGCTTAGCGCTGTTAACCAAAGCGCGCCCCATGATGAGGTGCGACTGAATGTGGACAGCATCCGGCTTTACTTCGCGAAGAATTTTCGCGGTTTTAGATTCGAGATTAAATGGCCAAATCCAACGCAAGGTTTTGTGCTGAGGCAACTTGTAGCTCTTGATGCGGTGAACTGTCATCGGTGAACCGTCGATGATCTCGGTGAAGGTGCCATAGTTCTTGTCAAAGGCGGCGGCAATGACGTGAACATTGTTTCCGTGGCGTGCCAGTCCGCCGGCGAGGCGCTCCGCAAAGCGAGATGCACCGTTGATGTCAGGCGGGAAGGTGTCGCAACCGATAACCACCGTCAAAGGTTGGTTTTGGTTGCTCTTCACATTAACTTCGGTCACGCCAAATCTCTCAATAGTGTTTCGCGGGTGTCTCTATATTTTACCTCGGCGGCCAGCAAACAGTGCTTTAAACGAGGTGTTTGCGAGTTAGCGCTTTGGTACTGAGCTCGGGGTGAACTTTGGAAAGCAAATAGACACCGATCATGGCGACCACGGCTGAAATCAACCAACCAAGGATGGTCAAGAAACCGGCATCCTTCGCCTCGCCGAGAACGACAATACCGATGCTCACGGCCACTAGTGGGTCGATCACGGTAAGACCGGCGATAACCAAGTCTGGTGGGCCAGAGGAGTAAGCGTTCTGTACGAACCAGCCACCGAGGCTGACAGCACCGATGAGTGCAACTAGACACAAGATGGTCAAGAGCTCGAACTGCTGTTGATAAATGCGCTGGATGACTACCTTTGCCAGGGTTGCGACGAAACCATAGAGAACACCGGCGCCGGCAACGTAAGTGAGAGCCTGCATGCGCTTGCCGATGGTGAAGAAGAGAACACCGAAGATAACCAGGATGGTGAGAAGGATTCCCAGCACCTCTCGAAGTCGGTCGTCATTCAGCACTGTCTCATGGGCCACTCCGGAAGCCATTGCAACAAAAGCCGCGATACCTACCGTGCAGAAAGTCACAGCAATCAACGTTGGACGGCTGATTCGAGTTTTCGTCGAGCGGGCGTTGAGCAGCGAGGTAATAACAAGGGCTACGGCACCAATTGGTTGAACCACGATTAGTGGCGCCAAGGTTAGCGCTGCGAGCTGCAAAACGATGCCAGCCCCCATGAAAGCAGTACCAGACAGCCACTGGGGTCTTGAAATAAGGGCGAGAAGTTGTTTGAGGCTAAGACCACCCTTGGTCTTCACTTTTTTGGTGCTGTCGGCGACTACAGCTGCGTTCTGGAAGTGAGCGCCATAGGCCAATGCAACTGCCGCGGCCACCGCCAAAAGAATGGCGAGCGAGCGAAAGCCCTCTGACGGTCCCATGAAACTCCAAACTAATACTTCTAGATGACTCTAACCCGAAAAGAGGGCCTCGAGCGTGAGGTAACA
>WLGA01000139.1 GCA_009703445.1 Actinomycetota bacterium
ACAGACCAACCGCGTACTTCCCGTTCAGTTTGAACTGGGGTGAGTTCCAGGCGATTACCTGTTCGAAGTTAGGTTCGATTTCAAGGATGCTCGCGCGGACAGCGAGCAGTGTCGAACGCTTTGGCTCAGGCTGCGCCTCGATGTATGCGGTGACTTCTTTTTCAGACATGAAGAAAAGTATAGAAAATTGGTGCTTGGTGCGCTTGGAGGGACTCGAACCCCCAACCTTCTGATCCGTAGTCAGATGCTCTATCCATTGAGCTACAAACGCGAGGAGGAAAAGATGAAAGCTCGCTTTCAATCTGTTCCGACGAGCGATTTGCCGAGCCTGAAAGGCGAGGACAAACGCGCAACGCTAATGCGGTGTTGGTGAGGCTTGCTAAAGGCCTGGTTGGAACATCCGTGGCGGAGTCGGAGGGATTTGAACCCTCGAGGGAGATTTAACCTCCCTACCCACTTAGCAGGCGGGCGCACTCGACCGGGCTATGCGACGACTCCTCGGACTGGTCTAGTTTAGTCGAAACTTCACTGCACCGAAAGCCGAGTCAGAATCGGAGGATTAACCCGAGCAGGTAGTGGTTGCCGCGTTGGTTCCGCGGGCCCAGTCAGGCAGTGCGGTTGCGGTCGGAGTTGGGGTTGCCGATGCGGTCGCGCCCGGCTTTGCGGTTGCCTTTGGCGTTGCAGTTGGGGTCGAGGTTGCGCCACCCTGAGCAACGGCACCAGAGCCGGTGTTTGCCTTGTCGATGATGATCGGCTCGTCGTTGACCAGCTTCTGGAAGATCAAGTTGGCCTGGTCATAGTTAGGCATGACGCGACCCGAGTATGGAGCAGGCAAGCCGCCGTGAGCTGGAACCTGCAGGAAGGTCATCTTGTCTAGGTCGACAGACTTCAATGCAGAGGCGATGCCGATCATGACATTGACGTCGGTGAGCGAAGTCGAAAGCTGCATGTTGCGAGCGGCTGCGTTGGCCAACGAGTAAAGCTGAATCGGGTTGTTGAGCACGCCCTCGCTCTTGATCTTGCGAAGCAGAGAGGTCAAGAAAACCTGCTGGTTCGAGATGCGGCTTAGGTCAGAACCGTCACCGACACCGTGGCGGGTGCGCAAGAACTGCAGCGCCTCCATGCCCTTTAGGTTGTGGTTTCCGGCTTCGAGGTTCAAGAAGGTGTACTGGTCGTGAATCGGGCGAGCGACACAAACGTCGACACCGCCGATTGCGTTCGACATCTCGATAACACCCGAGAAGTTGATGGTCGCCAAGTATGGAATCTTGACGCCGGTGAGCTGCTCGATGGTGAGAAGCGAACATCCTGGGCCGCCGTTAGCGATGGTCGCATTGATCTGACCGAGGCTCTGCGGCAGGTAACCCGAACCCCCCGAGGTGCTTGGGCAAGCAGGCCAAGGGACGAGTAGGTCACGAGGGAAGCTGAGGGCAACCGCGTTCTTGCGGTCGGCCGAAATGTGAAGCAAAATCTGCACGTCGGCGAGCACGGATGTGTCGTTGCCGAAAATCTTTTTGTCTTGCCCGGCGCGGCTGTCTGAGCCGATGAGCAGCATGTTGATTGGGCCATCCAAGTCGGCGGCGGTGATCTTTGGACCTTTGAGCTCAATGCCGTTGGCGCGGATGGTGTTCGAGATATCCCACACCGAAATGCCTGCGACGGCGATGGTTGCACCTAGAACTGCAGCCAAACCCTTGACCACAAGGCCGCCGATTGCGCTGCCCTTGGTCTGCACGCGGATGCGACCGTGGCGCGCGAAACCCTTTGGAGTTTGGGCTGCGTCGGATTTTGGCTTGCGTGCAAATGGATTTTTCATGAAGTTCTAGTTTAAGTCAGCCTCGGATGGGTTACTAGGGGTCACAGGAAACTCCTAGGTCAAAGAGAAAACCCCAGACTTGTAGGTCTGGGGTTTCATCTGGAGGAAGCGGTGGGATTTGAACCCACGGTAGCTATTAACTACGACAGTTTTCAAGACTGTTCCGTTCGGCCGCTCCGGCACGCTTCCGTGCCTCCAAGTTTAGAGGAAAATCGCCGACCTGTCGAATGACAAAAATCGCCCGCGGTTAGCGAGCGTCGTGCGTAAACAAAATGCCCTCAAAAGCTGCGAGCACCTGAGCTACGCCGTCATCCTCGACAGATGCGGTCACCGCGGTTGCAGCGGCCTTGACCTCATCCGGGCCCTGCCCCATGGCAAACGCCAAGCCGCCACCTTCGCGAGCCCACTCAAACATCGAGATGTCGTTGCGGCCATCGCCTAGGGTGATCACGCGATCGCGGGCGATTCCGAGCGCCTTGCGCTGAGTTTCTAGGGCCGACGCCTTGCTGATGCCCTCGGGTGAAATGTCTAGCCAGGCGGTATAGCCAATTGCGTAGGAAACCGAGTGCAGGCCGACCTCGGCAATCACATCCAAGAAATCTTCGACCGACTGACCCGGAGACAGCACTACGACGCGGCTTACCGGCTCGCCAACCAGGTGTTCGAGCGGGGTCTCGATGTTGTTGGCACCGAGCGCATAGGCCGGGAATGCCTTGTGAAACTTATAGTCTCCGTTTGCGGTTTCGATAGCAAAGTGGGCGTCTGGCAGGTGCTTGATCAAGCGCTCTAGAACCGCGGTCGGGTCGAAGGTGATGACCTCGACGGGCTTGAAGCCGCGCGGGTGCACCGGGTCAACCTCGATGGTCACGGCTCCGTTAGAGCAGACGCTGAATCCGTGCTTGATGCCCACCGAATTAACCACTGGGATGGCATTTGCCGCACTGCGCCCGGTTGCCACAATGATTTCGTGACCCAGGGCTCGAACTCGCTCTACCTCGGCAACCACGCGCGGTGAAAGATAGCCGTCGTCGTGAACCAACGTGCCGTCGATGTCGATGGCAATTAGCCAGCGGTCATCTCCGGTTGCGACTGGTGTGGTTGACATAAGTGGCATTACCGTTCGGGCTAAGCGCGACCCTTTGGCTCAATGACTTCGATGCCGCCCAGGTATGGGCGAAGCGCGGCCGGGATGCGCACCGAACCATCAGCCTGCTGGTGGGTCTCAAGAATCGCAACCAACCAGCGAGTGGTGGCCAGGGTTCCGTTGAGGGTCGCG
>WLGA01000014.1 GCA_009703445.1 Actinomycetota bacterium
CTTGATTAGGTCAACGTTTGCTGGGTAAGCGTCGTAACCAACAAGAGCAATCTTGCCAACTAGACCCTTTGACTGAAGTGCAGCAGCTGCACCTGAAGCGTTGGTGCCGTCAATCGCGAAGATACCCTTTAGGTTTGGGTACTTGGTCAACCAGGTCTCAACGTTGGTAGCAGCCTTCTGAGAGTTTGACTCTGAGTAAGCGGTGTCCTTGATTACTAGACCTGGGTAGTCCTTAGCAACTGCAGCCTTGAAGCCCTCTAGACGAGCAACGTTGGTGGTAGCGGTAGCTGAGGTTAGACCGATTACAACTTCGTAGGTTGAGCCAGCCTTGTAGCCAACTGCCTTTGCGATTGCTGCAGCAGCCTTAGCGCCACCGTCTTCGTTGTTACCAGTGATCTGGATTAGAACCTTTGAAAGGTTGCCAACCTGGGTGTCGACGTTAGCAACGACGATGCCCTTCTTAGCAGCTGCATCGTTTGATGCCTGAAGTGCTGCGCCGTCGGTTGGGATAAGTACTAGACCGTCGCCCTTACCTAGGGTTGCGATTACGTTCTTCACGATTGGAAGCTGGGTAGCTGCAGAGTACTGAGCGTCACCCTTCCAAAGTAGGTCTACGCCCTGAGCCTTAGCTTCAGCAACTGCGCCAACCTTCATTGCGTTGAAGAATGGGTCGTTTACTGCACCCATTACGAATGCAATCTTGATCTTCTTTGCTGCGTTAGCAGGAGTTGCAGCAGCTGCAACACCGGTTAGCGCAAGTGCCGCAGCTGCGGTAGCTGCTAGTACACGAGTAGAACGCTTCATTGAATGTCTCCTTGTAAGTGATTTGTGAGAGATTTGCGAGAACGTTCTCACAAATCTTGTTACAATCTTGACAGCCGTAAGCCTTTGCAAGCAACTTTTGGAGGTAACGGTTTTGTCACGAAATATTTTGCAACCGAAATAGAGGCAAGGATAGAACCCATGGCCATTCAGAAATCCTCCGCTCCGACCATCATCGATGTCGCCGAGCGCGCTGGCGTTTCTCGCGCAACCGCATCGCGTGCAATGGGTGGATACGGACGCATCGCTGCCCAGACTGTTGAGCAGGTTCGCAGGGCAGCTGCCGAACTCGGCTATCGACCAAACGAGGTTGCGCGCGCCATGCGCCAGGGTCGCACTCGCACAATCGGGCTCGTCATCATCGCGGACTTCACCAATGCATTCTTTGACCGAGCGACCAAAGCGATTGTGGACGCAGCAAAGTCTCACGGCTATCAGGTGTTGATCACCAACACGGATGAAGACATCGCCGCCGAGCGCCAGGCAATCGAAACTCTCATTGACAAGCAAGTCGATGGCCTCATCGTGGTTCCATCCACCGCAGCAGTGCACGACCATCTCGCAACGGTTCAGAAGAGTGGCAAGCCTCTTGTTCTATTCGACCGAAGGGTAGACGGAATTGTTGCGACGACAATTACCACTGATGACTTCTCAGGAACCGAAGCTGCGGTGCGTCACGCCTACGCGATGGGCCACCGTCGTTTCGGTTTCTTGGTCGCTGCCGCCGGAAACTATGGCCACTCCACCGAACGCCCGGCAGTAATGATTTCATCCGTTGAAGATCGCATCAACGGGTTCATGAGCGGCTGTGCCGACCTGGGAATCAAGCCGAAGCAGCAGAGCTGGATGTTCTGCGAAGACAATGCTCGAGACCCAGAGATTGCGGTAGCCAAATTGCTTGACCAGCCAAAAGCGCCGACGATCATCCTGACCACGAACAACGACATGGCGCTCGTCCTGCTCAAGACTGCAGGCAACCGGCGTTTGGTAATCGGCAAAGACATCTCACTTATTACAGTCGACGATTCTCAGTGGGCAGCCGCCATGGCTCCTGGCATCACAGTGGTTGCTCGCCCGGTTGAAGACCTCGGTTCAATCACCGTTGAGAAGCTTCTCGCAGAGATTGATGCGCCAGGGCAAAAAGCCGAAAAGATTGTTTTGCCAACCGAACTTATTGCCCGCGGCTCAGTCGCTAACCTTGTCATGTATCCAGAAAACGAACCGGAGAACTACTAATGATTCTTGTAATTGGCGAAGCCCTAATCGACCTAATCGAAAACCGATATCAGGCCGGCGCCTTCAACGCAGTTGTCGGTGGCGCCAACGCAAACGTAGCTCTCGCACTTGCTCGCCGTGGAACCAAGCACCAGTTCCTTGGTCGCATCAGCAACGACCGCTTCGGCAAAATCATCCGTGACCGCCTTGAATCAAACGGCGTTCACCTCGAACACAGCATCGACGCAACCGAGCTCACCACTCTTGCCGTGGTCAGCATCGACTCGCACGGGGTGCCTAACTACAGCTTCTATGTCAACGGAACCGCCGACTGGGGTTGGACCCCGGCCGAACTTCCAACCGACGTTGACCTCGAAAACATGCATGCAACCGCAATCCAGTTTGGCTGCTTGACCATGGCGATGGCGCCGGGCAACGCGGTCATCGAAGAGTGGGCGAAGGCGCACTACGACCAGAAATCGGTGACCATCAGCCACGACATCAACATGCGCCCGGCACTTGGCTTTGAGCGCGAAGTCGAGCGCAAGCGTGTTGAGCGTGTCAACTCGTTCTCACACGTCATCAAGGCCTCTGACGAAGACATCCAGTGGCTTTACGGCTTGGATGAAGGCGCCGACGTCGACGACATCGTTAACGCCTGGATTGGCGACACTGGCCGCCACGTTTTCGTTACCCGCGGTGGCGACGGAACCTCGATCTATCGCCCGGGCGGAGTGCGCATCGACGTTCCATCGCGAAAGATCAACGTGGTCGACACCGTCGGCGCCGGCGACACCTTCTGTGCAAACATGCTCGGCCAGCTGTCAGACCTGGATGCGTTGGGCTCGGATGCTTTTGACCGCCTAACCAACCTCAGCGATGAAGCTTGGCGTGAGCTAGTTCACACCTCGGGAATCGCCGCATCGATCACTTGTGAGCGTGCCGGCTGCGAGCCACCGACCAAGCCTGAACTTGAGGCCGTTCTAGCTTCGCTTTAATGTCTGGAGTGCGTGCGAAACTTCTCTAGATGAGAAAAGTTAGCGACGACCTTTGGGTCTACAACACCCGCGATCTAATGCGCGCTTCGAGCTGCGACCACTGCACTCGTTTGGCGATTGCTCGCGAGTTGCGGGTTCCCGGCGTCGCCGAGCTGGTTGCCCAGTTTGAGGTTCCGGTTGCAGGGCTTCCTGTCACCTACGGTCAGAAGTTCGAAGAAGACCTAGAAAACGAACTTCTCGAATCATTGGGTTCAACTGACTTTCGCCGACCCGAAGGCTCGAACCAACTAGACGAAACCGTTGCGTTGATGCACGCTGGTGTTCCGGTCATCTACCAGGGCTCACTCGAACACCAGATTGGTCGAGTCAAGTTTTCGGGTCGCCCCGACTTCTTGGTTCGCGCCGATTATGACCTCGACTTTGTCGATGGCAAGCTGACCGCACTTCAAGATCAGGCTCGCAGTTCGGTTGGCTACATCGCCTGGGATGCAAAACTTGCCGGTTCACCAAAACCGCACTATCTGTTGCAGGTTGCCCTCTACGTTGATGCCCTTTCTGCCATTGGGCTAAAGGCTCAAGATTCGCGTCACGGGCTAATCCTTGGCAGCCGCACTCTCGCCACCTTCGAGGAGGGCGAGATTGTTCCGGCGATGCGTCAGGCTCGTTCTTACATCCTCGATGCAATCGAAAATCTCGATGCTGCCGAGTTTTCACTTGAGACGTTGAGCCTGCACTGTGACTCGTCGGACTCCTGCAAGGTCTGCGAATATCCGGGCCTGTGCGACCACAACCGTCGTGAAATCGACCACCTGGTGCAGGTGGCTGGCATCAACAAGAGCCAGATTGAAAAGCTTCGCAAATCTGGAATCTCGACAATGGCCGGGTTGGCAGCTGCGGTTGATTCTGATCGCCCGGATGCCTTCGTTCCGACCACGTTCGACAAACTGCGAAACCAAGCTCGCTTGCAGAACGATTACAAACTTTCTGGCGCACACTCCTGGCAGTTGCTCGATGACCCCGAAATTGGAGTGCTTCCGCCTGCTTCCGAGAACGATGTGTTCTTTGACATGGAAGGCTTCCCTTACTTCGCCGAACGTGGCGGTTTGGAATATCTCTTCGGTGCCGTGACTCGCAATAAAACCTTCTTCGCTTGGTGGGCACACGACCGTGACCAAGAGGCTGAAGCTTTTGCCGGCTTCGTGAAGTGGGCCTACGACAAGATGGTTGCCGACCCCACCGCCCACATCTATCACTACGCACCATACGAGGTCACGGCACTCACTAAGTTGTCTGCTCGTCATGGAGTCATGGCCGCCGAAGTCGCCTGGTTGCTGGCCGAAGACAAGATGATTGACCTTTACAAGGTCATCCGTGGCTCGATCATGATCAGTCAGCCGAGCTATTCGATTAAGAAGCTCGAAGTGTTTTACGACTTCGCTCGCAAGAGCAAGGTGGTTGATGCCGGCTCAAGCATCGAGCAATACGACCAATACCGCCAGCTTGTCGAAGCCGACCCGGCCGAAGCCGCGTCGATTTTGCAGATGATCAGCGACTACAACGAGGATGACTGCGTTTCAACGCTTGCCCTATGGGAGTGGCTGGCATCCATGGATGGCGCACATGCAAAATACGAAAACTTCCGTTCGGCGGTAGCCTCAAAAAAAGCCGAGTGGGCGACTGACCCCGACGACGAGGACAGCGCCACCAGCAAGGCCGAACGTGAGCTCGCCGAGCTGCAGCACGCTACCGACAATATGGCTGCCGCCCTTGATGGCTGGCCTTGGGGCGAAGACCAGGATGCCGATTACCGCGCCAAGGTTTGGCAGGCGCTTATGCACTCCGTGCTTTTCTATAAGCGAGAAGAAGTTATCCATTGGCGAGAGCGTCGAATTCGTCGCGATTCGACCAATGACAACCTGCATAGAGACCGCAAGGCCCTAGTGGTCGAGGGCTGCGTTGCCGAAGCAGGTTTTGATTTTGAGCTCGGTTTAGATGCGCGCAGCAAGGTGAACGTTGCCTATACCTATGACCTCGAGCCGGGGCAAACAAACTTCCTCAAGGCCGGCGAGAAGATTTACATTCGCTATAACTACGGTGCCAACCAGCACGAACTGGATAAGGGCAAGATTGTCTCGATCCATGGCGATCAGGTGACCTTTCAACGAGTGACCACAGTGGCAAATGCAGACTTTGCTCCCAACGCAATCTTCGAAGACAAGCTGATTCCGGCCGGCGGCAAGCAAGAGGCTGTGAAAGCGCATGCGCTTGCCCTCGCCAGTGCCTGGCGCTCCCCTAGATACGAAGCGCCCGAGGGTCATCCGGCTCTAGACCTACTCATGCGCCGCGAACCAAGCCTGAAACACGGGCGATTGCTGGCGGTTGACGGCGATGAATACCTGCCTGCCTTAATTCACGCAGTCGAAAATCTCGACCACTCGGTGCTCGCGGTTCAGGGTCCTCCGGGCTCGGGCAAGACCTATCTTGGCTCAAGAACTATTGCCCACCTCGTCGCCCAAGGCAAGCGCATTGGCGTGGTTGCCAACTCCCACTCTGCGGTTGAAAACCTGCTGGCCGGTTGTGTCGAAGCCGGCATCTCCGGCGAGCAAATCGCCAAGCAGAAAAAGACCGGAGAAACCGGCATCAAGCCGTGGACTACCCCTTCGGCCTATCCGGCGCTGGCCAACTGGCGAGCTCGTCAGCAGGGCGGCTACGTAATCGGCGGCACGGCCTGGACTTTCTGCGCGAACAAGGTTCTCGAAGTAGATTTCGACTACATCTTCATCGATGAAGCGGCCCAGTTCTCGCTGGTTGATGCAATCGCCATCGCCCAAGGCGCGAAAAACATGGTTCTGCTGGGCGACCCTCAGCAACTAACGCAGGTGGTTCAGGCCGTTCATCCCGGTGGTGTCGATAACTCGGCCCTCGGTCACTACATGGGTGAGCAAGCCATCCTTGATGAAGAGCACGGTTTCTTCATTGAGGTGACCCGTCGCATGCATCCCGCGGTGAATAAGCCGGTGTCGTGGTTGGCCTACGAGGGTCGCCTGCACTCTCACGCCGATGCCAGCCTGCGCTCGATCTCAGGCACGACTCCAGGCTTGAACCTCGTGCCAGTCGAGCACTTGGGTAACTCCTCGCACTCCGAAGAAGAGGTGGCCAAGGTGCTCGAGCTCACTGCCGAGTTATCCGCCAAGGTTGGCGAAGATGAAGTTCTGATTGTCGCGCCATACAACGCGCAGGTCGACAGCATTCGCGACGCCCTTGACGCCGCGGGCTTCAACCAGGTGCAAGTCGGCACGGTTGACAAATTCCAGGGCCGCGAAGCCATGGCGGTAATCATTTCGCTAGCCGCTTCGAGCGCCGAGGATGCTCCGCGCGGGCTCGAATTCTTGCTCGATCGAAACCGCATGAACGTGGCACTCTCACGCGCCAAGACAAACAGCTATCTGGTCTACTCGCCCACCCTGATTCGCTCGCGATTCACGAGCGTTGAGGATGTGAAGGCGGTTAGTCGGCTGGCTGGGCTTCTGGAGTTTGCGATTTAGCCTCGCTCGATGCACGAGCAGCCTTAACCGCGCGGCGACCAGCCGGCAACCAAACCGCTAGCCCAACGGCGATGATCATGGTGATACCGCTGGCGACCAGAAGGTTTTCGACCGGGAACACATCGGCCAACGGGCCTAGAACCGACATTCCGACCGGCATTGCCACCGAAATAACGATGCCCACAAAACCGAAAACGCGCCCCTGGCGTTCAGGTTCGACAGTCTCTTGCAACGTAGTCATTGCCGAGGTGAAGAACGAAGGCACGATCAGGCCAATCACGAAGAACAAGCCGTAGAAGATCCAGAGATTTGGAGCGAAGCCCATGGCGATCGATAGGAATCCGAAACAAATCGAGGTGGTGATAATCAAAGAGATCTTGTTCACCTTTGAGGCCAGGGTGGCCAGCGCGATTCCGCCGAGCGCCATACCTACGCTGAAGAGGATTTCGGCGACGGTCAACTTCCAAACCTCTGAACCGAAGTTTCGCGCTATCAAAAGCGGCGAGAGGTTCGAAGGTGCGACTGCCAAAAGGAAGACCACGGCGAAAATACCCATTACCCAGCGAACTAGGTCGTGGGTGAAGATGTAGGTCATTCCATCCTTGAGGTCTGCAAAATAGCTCGGCTTGTCGGCGGCATTGACGCGCTCGAGGCTTGGCACCGCGATGAATGCAAAGATGCTGACGCCGATCACGGCGGTCACGACATCGATGAAGAAAATCGGAACGATTGACATGTTGGCATAGACCGCAGCGGCTGCGATTGGGGCAAGAAGACCCATGGCCGACTGGATGCTGCTGCTGATTCCGTTAACTCGCATCAACTTATCGCTCGGCACAATCTGCGGAATCATGGCATTCACTGCTGGCATCTGGATTCCTGCGCCGACTGAGCGAACGGCCATGACCAAGAAGATTAGCCATAGGTCGCTGACGCCCGAAAGCATCAGGAATGCCAAACCAAGAGTGGCTACGGCGATCGAAACATCGGCCGCAATGATCATGATTTTGCGGTTCACGCGGTCGGCCCAAACGCCAGCAAAAATCGAAACGATGGCCTGCGGCAAGAAGCCAAAGATGGCGGCCAGAGCCAATACCAAACCAGACTTGGTAGTCAGAGTCAGGTGCCAGAAAATCGCGTACTGAACCAGGAACGAACCAAACATCGAGATGGTCTGCGCGGTCAAGAACAGGGTGACGCGGCGGGCCCATCCTGGCATTGAGTCGCTAGCTAATGGTTCGGCTGGCGCCTCTGTGGTTGAGGCTGCAACTGGCTCGGTTGAAGAGGATTCTTTTTCTGACATTCCAAAAGCCTAAACCTTTGGAAGCACCTTCAGGGTCTTCAATGTTGGGTCGGCAACGAAGGCGATTCGCACTCCCATGTCACGAGCTTCGAACAGCGCACTCAGGGCCGCCTCGGTGATGCGCTCTCCCGGGCTAAGCACAGGAACACCTGGTGGGTACGGGCAAATCATCTCGGCTGAAACGCGCCCAACGGCGTCCTCGGCAGCGACAACCTCATACGAGCTGAAGAACGCCTCGCGCGGGGTTACGACAACCTCGGGCTCAATGGAAAACGCCGGCAGAATCTCAATCGGGCGAGGTTCGCCGCGGTGGTTGTTGACCGATTCGATAATCTTCTTGACCAGGTCGTTGATGCGGTCAGGGGTGTCGGCAAACGTGATCATCGGGATGATGATGTCGCGATTAGCCATCTCAACATCGATGTTCTGCGCTAGCAAGTCGGCCTCAACCTTGTTGCCGTCAACACCGCAGCTGCTGAACATAATCACGAGCTTGAGCGGGTCGATGTATTCGCCGTCGATGACTTCGATTCCGGCAGCCACCAAGGATGCACGGCCGCGCTCAGTCGCCTCAATCACTGGGCCAATGAGTTCGTGACCGTGGCGCTCAAGCAGCGCGCGCGCGGCATCAATAGAAGCCAAAATGCGACCAGACATGGATGTGGTCTGCGTCGAGTCAAACATCTTGTTGAAGCGTGCCAGGTCAACATACTTGTCGCGAACCAACACGAATGAAGCCTGCGAATAGCTCGGCAGCGTCTTGTGCGCAGAGGTCACGACGATGTCGGCACCTTCAGCAATCGGGTGGTTTGGCAGCTCTGGGTGGAAGCCGTAGTGCGCAGCCCAGGCAGCGTCCACAACCAGCGGAATGCCATACTCATGGGTCACCTTGGCCAGGCGTGGGATGTTCGACATCGTGCCCACGTATGAAGGCTCACCAATCAGAACCGCCTTGGCGTCTGGGTGCTCGGCCAGCGTTTCGGCCAGTCGAGTCGATGGCAGGTATTCCGGCAAGCCGGTCGCCGGGTTGATCTCCGGGCGAATCCAAACTGGAACAACTCCGGCATAAACCAAGCCGACCAAAACCGACTTGTGAAGTGTGCGCGAGACGATGACTTTGTCGCCTGGGCCAGCAACCGCCATGACGGCTGCGTGGTTTGAACCTGATGAGCCGTTGACGCCAAAGCGGCATAGTTCGGCACCCCAAAGGTTGGCGGCTAGCGCCTCGGCTTCAAGGATGAGTGAGGGTGAAATGCGGTGCGGGTGATTGCCTGGCAGGACCGGGATGTCGCCATCCACGATGGCTCCGGTAAGGTCGGTGCGACCTTTATGGCCCGGGATTTGGAAGGGTGACCGATCGGTCTCCATATCGCGAATCCACGCGTCTAGAAGGGGTGCGCTTGAACGCAAACCCATTGGGTCTTTCGTGTCTAGAAGTGTGGCTGCGCCAAATGCGTGCTGAGGCAATATCCCGCCTTTCGATTCAGAGAAAAAGGACCGAGCCAGTGGCCCGGTCCCTCATCTTAGTTACTAAAAATGAACTTTAGAACTCAACCTTGGTTACGTTGGTGTCTAGCTGAATGCCAGGACCGAAGGTGGTCGAGACTGCACCCTTGATTAGGTAGCGACCCTTTGAAGACGAAGGCTTCAAACGTAGGATCTCCTCAAGTGCAACACCTAGGTTCTCGCCTAGCTGCTCCTTGGTGAAAGATGCCTTACCAATGATGAAGTGTAGGTTTGACTGCTTGTCAACGCGGAAGTCAATCTTTCCACCCTTGATGTCAGTAACAGCCTTCGCTACGTCTGGAGTAACGGTTCCGGTCTTTGGGTTTGGCATAAGGTTACGAGGACCTAGAACCTTACCTAGACGACCGACCTTACCCATAAGCTCTGGGGTCGAAACTGCTGAGTCGAAGTCAACCCATCCGGCTGCAACCTTCTCGATTAGCTCGTCGCCACCAACAACGTCAGCGCCTGCTGCAACTGCAGCGTCAGCTGCGGCACCAGTTGCGAAAACGATAACGCGGGCGGTCTTACCAGTTCCGTGTGGAAGTGAAACAGTTCCACGGATCATCTGGTCGGCCTTACGAGGGTCAACACCGAGCTTGAAAGCTACTTCTACGGTTGAGTTGAACTTCTTTGAGCCAGTCTCCTTGATTAGGGTTACTGCCTCGGCTGGGGTGTAAAGCTTGCCCTCGGTGATGAGTGCAGCTGCGGCTTCATAAGCCTTTGAGCGCTTTGCCATTCTGTTGTTCCTATCTATTGGTCACAGTTGTGGTTAGCGGGTCGCGCGCGACCCTCCCACTACTTTGTTGCTTTGCCCGGATGGGCTGCCAGCCCGAAAGCCAGCGGTTGCTCGTGAGAGCCGTTGAGACTTAAGCCTCGACGGTGATTCCCATTGAGCGAGCGGTTCCCGCGATGATCTTTGCCGCTGCGTCAACATCGTTGGCGTTTAGGTCAGACATCTTCTGGGTTGCGATCTTGTATAGAGCGTCCTTTGAAAGCTGAGCAACCTTCACGGTGTGAGGGGTAGCTGAGCCCTTTGCAACGCCAGCAGCCTTCTTGATTAGCTCAGCTGCAGGAGGAGTCTTTAGGACGAAGGTGAATGAACGGTCTTCGTAGACGGTGATTTCTACTGGGACAACGTTGCCCTTCTGGTCTGCGGTTGCGTTGTTGTACGCGGTGCAGAATTCCATGATGTTTACACCGTGCTGGCCAAGTGCTGGACCAATCGGAGGAGCTGGGTTAGCAGCGCCTGCGTTGATCTGAAGCTTGATCATGCCGGTGATCTTTTTCTTCGGTGCCATTTGTTATTCCTTTACTAGGGTTTTGTAACTCTTTGAAAATCTTTAGTTTTTGGCTTACGCCAGTGCGCCAACCTGCTCGAAGCCAAGCTCAACCGGGGTCTCACGCTCGAAGAGTGAAACGAGAACGATTAGCTTGCCGCTTTCTGGCTTGATCTCTGAAATGGTTCCAGGTAGACCCGCGAACGAACCATCCTTGATCATGATGCTCTCGCCAAGCTTGTAGTTGACGTTAATCGGAATGGCCTTTGCCTTGCCCTTGACGGCTACGCCGCCCTTAGCTGCAAGCTTCGCCTCTGCCTCTTCAGGAAGAACGTAAAGGGTCTTCAACATGTTGAAGGCCTCGTCTGGGCGAAGTGGAGTTGGGTTCTGCGAGTTGCCAACGAAGCCGGTTACGGCTGGGGTGTGGCGAACCAGTGACCAAGACTCTTCGTTCATTTCCATGCGGATTAGAACGTAACCAGGGATGCGAACCTTGGTGACTAGCTTGCGCTGACCGTTCTTGATCTCGATGGTGTCTTCCATAGGAACTTCGATCTGGAAGATGTCGTCGCCGCCCTCAAGAGCAAGCTTGCGGTTTTCGATGTTCTGCTTTACGCGCTTCTCGTAACCTGCGTAGCTGTGGATTACGTACCACTTGCCAGGCTGGCGGCGAAGCTCGTTGCGGAACTCGCGGTATGGGTCTTCCTCTACAGGAGCGCCCTCTTCAACCTCGTCGGCAGCTGCTGCAGAAACTTCTGCGGCTTCGACGATGGCTTCTTCAAGCTCTAGGTCCTGCTCAAGCTCTGCGGCTGCGTCAACGGCAAGGTCAGCAAAGTCAGCGTCGGCTTCGGCAATGACGGCGTCAGCAGCTACGTCAACTGCAACCTCGGCTAGCGCCTCTAGTTCGTTGCGTTCTGAATCACTCACTTGATGTGTCCTATCGTTTTTGAAAACTTGGTTCGACTGCTGGTTTCGACTATGCAGTCGGGGTGAAGACGAAAGTTACACCCTGGTAGAAGAGCCAGTCGAGCAGCGAAATGATCGCCATGACTACTACAACGAACGCCAGTACGACGCCGGTGTAGTTGCGAAGCTCAGCGAAGGTCGGCTTGGTGACCTTGTTTAGCTCGCCAACAACCTGCTTGAAAAATAGAACCACGCGACCGACGACGTTGCGCTTGGCGACCTGGTCGGCCTTAGCGCGCTCGACTACGTCTTCCTGCTCTAGCTCATCTGCCATGAGAGATTCCTTCTTCTAACTAATAACAACTTGCAGGGCGGACAGGACTCGAACCTGCAACCCTCGGTTTTGGAGACCGATGCTCTACCAATTGAGCCACCACCCTTCACAGGGCTAGGTTGCCAACTATCAAAACCATCTGACGCAAGACAGACTTCTAGATTGAAATCTAAAAGTGAATTTGTGCCAGATTAGGCTTCAGAAGTTGTCAAACTACCTCTAAAGAGTGTAAACCTTGGCGGCGGTTAATGCAAAGCCCAAATGCCCGTTCGATAGACTTGGCGGGTGACTGACTTTCCTAGAATCTCAAAGCGTATTGGCTCGATCGCAGAATCTGCGACCCTCAAGGTAGACGCAAAGGCGAAATCGCTGCAGGCCGCAGGCCGCCCGGTTATCTCCTATGCCGCCGGCGAGCCAGACTTCGCGACCCCTGCCCACATCGTTGAGGCAGCGGCCATCGCCGTTCGCGACCCGAAGAACCACCGCTACACACCAGCGATTGGTTTGCCAGATCTTCGCGAGGCAATCGCACACAAGACCCGCATCGACTCAGGCACCGAGATTTCGGCGGCTCAGGTTGTCGTCACCAACGGCGGCAAGCAGGCCGTTTACCAAGCGTTCGCAACCCTGGTTGACCCGGGCGACGAGGTTCTAATGCCGACCCCGTTCTGGACAACCTACCCGGAGGCGGTTCGCCTTGCCGGTGGTGTGCCGGTCGAGGTTTTCGCCGGCGCTGACCAGAACTACAAGGTCACCGTTGCACAGCTCGAGGCTGCTCGCACCTCACGCTCAAAGATTTTGCTGTTCGTTTCACCTTCGAACCCAACCGGTTCGGTCTACACCCGCGAAGAGACCGAGGCAATCGGCCGCTGGGCATACGACAACGGCATGTGGGTTATCACCGACGAGATCTACCAGAACCTGACCTACGACGGCTTGAAGGCTGTTTCAATCACCGAGGCCGTTCCTGAACTCATCGACCGCACCATCCTGGTGAACGGTGTTGCCAAGACCTATGCGATGACCGGATGGCGTCTCGGCTGGATGGCTGGCCCGCTTGACGCGATGAAGGCCGCAGGCAACCTGCAGTCACACCTGTCGTCAAACGTTTCGAACATCTCGCAGAAGGCGGCACTTGCCGCGCTAACCGGACCCCAGGATGAAGTGCTCGCGATGCGCGACGCGTTCGACCGTCGTCGCAAGTTGGCAGTTGCCGAGCTGAACAAGATTTCGGGTTGGCACGCGCCAATGCCTGAGGGCGCTTTCTATGTCTACTCAGACGTGACCGGTTTGCTCGGTCGCGAATGGGGCGGCAAGCAGATCAACACCTCGCTCGAGCTTTGTGACTACATCCTGGATGCAGCTGAGGTTGCCTTGGTTCCAGGTGAGGCATTCGGCCCATCAGGCTATGTTCGCCTGTCTTACGCGCTCGGCGATGGCCCGTTGCTCGAAGGCATCCAGCGCCTGCAGAAACTATTTGGCTAAAACCTCGGCCAATGAAAATGACCTCCCTCGGGAGGTCATTTTCATTTAGAACGAAATCAGGTTTGGCTCGGGCACCAAAGTGATGCCGAACCGATTTGAAACCTGCAGCTGAACATAGTTCGCTAGCTGAAGAATTTCCTTCGCGGTTGCGCCACCTCGGTTGGTGATTGCCAAGCAGTGCTTCGATGAAATCGCAGCCTTTGAACCGGGCAGCGAGAAACCCTTGTTAATGCCGGAATTTTCGATCAACCAAGCGGCCGAGAGCTTCACGGTTAGGCCGTCATCCTCGAGGGTTTCCCAACGCGGTGAAACCTCAGGCAGGGTGCGGGCGAAGGTGTGACTGACAATCGGGTTGGTGAAGAACGAGCCGCAGCTGACCGAATCTGGGTCGTTGTCGCTGAGCAGCATTCCCTTGGTGGCACGCATTTTCTTGACGCTGTCGGCAACCTCGCGAAGCGGCAACTGGTCACCCATTTGAGCGCCGAAGGCACCGGCGATTTGACCCGAAGAAATCGGTGCCGATAGGCCGCCGAAGTGCTCGAGCTCGAGCTCAACCCAGGTGATTAGCCCGGTGCGGCCGCGATTGATTACGCTGTCGCGATAGCCAAAGGCCAGGTCGGCTTTATCCAGGATGACAATCTCGTGCGTCTCATAATCGACAAACTCAAGGCGCACAAATGTGTCACTTAGCTCTTGACCGTATGCGCCGATGTTTTGAACTGGCCCGGCACCAACGGTTCCCGGAATTCCGGCCATGCCTTCAACCCCGGCTAGGCCGTGTTCGATGGCGTGGTCGACGAAGTCATCCCAGTTTTCACCGGCTTGGATGCGAAGAACGGTTTTGTTTTCGGCAGAACCCTTGAAGCTCTCGATGCCTTTGGTTTCGACCTTGATCACGTGCA
>WLGA01000140.1 GCA_009703445.1 Actinomycetota bacterium
GGAAATCTCCGAGGCCTATTCGGTGCTCTCTGACAAAGATCAGCGCGCCGAGTATGACCAGATGCGCGCAATGGGCCCTGGTGCCCGTGGCGGATTTGGTGGCGGCCAAGGTGGCGGCTTCCCTGGTGGATTCCAGGGCGGCAACTTCGGCGGCAATGGCTTCGAGGATGTCTTTGCGAACCTCTTTGGTGGCGGTGGAGGCGGCTTTGGCGGACCACGCGGTCCGCAGCGCGGCCAAGACCTGACCACGACTCAAACCCTTGACTTCATAGATGGCGTAAAGGGCACAACCATTAAGTTGTCGCTTCGCGCTGGTGCCGAGCCAACCACAATCAAGATTCCGGCTGGCGTCACCGACGGCCAGAAGATCAAGATCGCCGGCAAGGGAAACCCATCACCGAATGGTGGCTCAGCCGGCGACCTAATCATCACCGTTACCGTCAAGTCACACCCGGTCTTTACTCGCGACGGCAACAACATCCGTGTTGTGGTTCCGATTACTTTCGCCGAAGCTGTATTGGGTGCCACCATCCAGGTGCCAACTCTCGGCGGCGAACCGGTCAAGCTAAAGGTTGCTCCCGGCACCCCGAATGGCCGAGTTTTGCGCGTCAAGGGCCGCGGGGTTGTCACAACCAAGGCCGAGGGAGATCTGCTGGCCACCGTTGAAATAGCGGTGCCGAGTCACGTGAGCGACAAGGCCAAGAAAGCCCTCGAGGAATTCGATGGCTTCCTCCCGGATGAAGACCCGCGCGCCGACCTTTTGCTACGGGCCGGCCTCCTCTAAGAGGCCAAGATTGGGAGGCATGAGATGGAACAGTTCGACGAGAACACCCCGCTCTTTGTGATTTCGGTTGCGGCCGAACTCGCAGTCATGCACCCACAAACCCTGCGCCAGTATGACCGCATGGGTCTAGTGATTCCAAGCCGAACCTCTGGTTCGAGTCGTCGCTACACAATGCGCAATGTCGCCCAGCTTCGCGAAATCGCCCGCTTGTCGGCCGAAGGAGTGAGCCTCGAAGGCATCCGCCGCATCCTGGAACTTGAAAACCAGAACACCGAACTGACCAAGCGCGTTCGCGACCTAGAACAAGCCTTGGCCAACGAACTGATGAACCGACCGGGCAACCGAGTTTTCGCAGCTGGCGACCAAGGTGTCGAGAGCCTGACTCGCGGCCAAAGACCGTCGAAGCACACACAAGTTGTAGTTTGGCGAGCACGATAGGCCCAAGAGCGCAACTAAACGTTCGCAAAATCGAACGCCTCCGACAGATTGATTTCTGACGGAGGCATTTCGCTAAACTTTGGCTTATGACTGAAAACAACCGCTCATATGGCCAAGGTGCAAAGGGTGAACCAGACGCCCCAATCGCAAAGAAGGTCAGCTTCCTGACTCGCCTTCGCTACAACTTCGACAACTCAATCGCAAAGAGCGGCGCATTCGTCGCATACATGTTCGGCGGGCTCGTCGTCATGTCGATTCTGGTTGTCTTCATCAAGTACGCGCTGTATTCGGTGCCGTTCCTGTATGCCGGTGACAAGCTGCCGACCCCAACCTTCGAGACCTTCTGGGGTTCATTCGCTGGTCTGCTCGGCAAGGGTGGCGAGGCCACTTGGGCTGACCGCATCCTTGGCATCATCGCTTGGGCAATCACCATCACCTTGGCCGCTAGCATCACCGGTTTCATCGTCGGCGCAATCGGCCGCACCTTTGAGCGCCTTCGCAAGGGTAAGAGCCCGGTTGTTGACTCGGGTCACACCCTCATCCTCGGATGGTCAAACCGCGTCTTCCCGATTTTGAAGGAACTCGCAATCGCCAACGAGAACGTCCGCAAGCCACTAGTTGTGATCTTCAGCAACAAGACCCGCGAGTTCATGGAAGACGAAATCGAATCTCGCGCCGAAGGTTTGGGCAAGCTCAAAGTGATCACCCGCACCGGTGACCCAACCAACCCGACCGACCTGAAGCGCGCAAACATTTCTGGTGCAAAGTCGATCATCATCTTGGATGAAGACGAAGCCGGAGACGCAACTATCGTCTCGACCGTGCTTGCCGTCAAGTCGGTCAACTCGAACCCAAACACTCGCATCATTGCAGAGGTAGATGACCCGCACACCGCCGAGGCTCTTGAGACCGCAACCGAGGGTCGCGTTATTTCGGTGCGTTCACACGACGTGATCGCACGCGTTACCGCTCAGGCTTCGCGCCAGCCTGGTTTGGCCGCCGTCACCCTTGATTTGCTCGACTTCGCTGGCGATGAGATTTACTTCAACAGCGTTCCAGCCCTCGCCGGCAAGACCTATGCCGACGCCATCCTGGCCTTCAACGAAGCTTCGGTTATCGGAATCGTTGATGAAAAGGGCGAGACTCACCTGAACCCAAAGCAGGGCACCAAGCTAACCGCGAAGACTCGGATCATCGCGATCGCCGAGGATGACGACAAGGTCGTATACACCGGTGTTCGTGAAGACATCGCGACCAAGAAGATCACCGCGAAGAAGGCCCCAGCGGCCAAGGCCGAGCACCTTTTGGTTATCGGCTGGTCTTCGATGGGTCGTTCGGTGGTCGCCGAGCTTGCCGCTTTCTTGCCAAAGGGCTCATCGGTTCACATCGTTGCTCAGAGCAAGTTTGTTGCTGCCACCGAGCTCGAGAACCTAAACTTTGGCGACATTAAGGTGACCCACGCGTCCGTGTCGGGTGACATCGATGAGTTGATCGCAGCGGCTTCTGCAAAGAAGTACAACGAGGTCATCATCCTTGGTTACCGAAACGCGATTAGCGAGTCTGAAGCAGATGCTCAGACCATGTTGACCATGTTGCAGATGAACCAGCTGTTTGCCGCCGACGGAAACGGCGTTGAGCCAACCCGTCTGGTCGCCGAGATTCTCGATAGCCGCAAGACCGAGTTGGCTCGAGTTGCCGCCGCCGATGACCTTGTGGTCAGCGACAACTTGGCCGCGCTCCTGATTGCTCAGGTTTCGGAGAATCCAGCGCTTGCCCCGGTCTTCGAAGACCTATTCGATGCGGATGGTGCCTCGATCAACGTTCGCCCAATCGAGCAGTACGCACCGCTTGGCAA
>WLGA01000141.1 GCA_009703445.1 Actinomycetota bacterium
TACAGCTTCTTGTTCTTGGTTGCCCTGGGTGTTGACTACAACATCTTCTTGGTCACCCGCGCAAAGGAAGAGGCTGAGAAGCTTGGAACCCGCCAGGGCATGATCAAGGCTCTAAGTTCAACCGGTGGCGTCATCACCAGTGCCGGTGTTCTGCTGGCCGCTGTGTTCGCCGTGTTGGGCGTGCTACCGCTGGTTGCCTTAGCTCAGATCGGTGTCATCGTTTGCATCGGTGTGCTTCTTGACACCTTGCTGGTGCGAACCGTCATCGTGCCGGCACTAGCATTCATTGCCGGCAAGAAGTTCTGGGCTGGTTTCGGAAAGAACAAGTACCAGGACTAACCTGACTAAAAAAAGAACCCGCCGACATCACTCGGCGGGTTCTTTTTATCTATAGGGGACTTTTAAAAGTTTAGTTGAACTACACACAATTGCACGTTTATTAAGCCATACTTAACGAACTACGCCATTTCGGGCAATCCCCGCACCCTGGCATTGGGCATACCGACTACCTCCGGGCCCAGAACTTTTTCAAAGCAAAACCATCAATGGTGATGTGTATTCGTCTAGACAAAAGGTGTTAACTATGGAGCAACAATTTTCCCCAATTACCGATGAAGAGATCTTTGAGGCACACATCGGCGGCAAGCTAAGTGTCGAACTAACCGCCCCAATCAACAACAAGCGTGATCTTTCGATCGCTTACACCCCGGGAGTAGCCAAGGTCAGCTCGGCAATTTTCGAGAACCCGGCCTACGCCGAATCTCACACTTGGGCTAGCCGCCTGGTTGTCGTGGTCTCGGATGGCACCGCCGTCCTGGGTCTGGGCGACATCGGCCCGGCCGGTTCCCTCCCGGTCATGGAGGGCAAGTCTGCGCTATTCAAGCGCTTTGCCGGCCTGAATTCGATTCCCTTGGTTATCGACACCCACGACGTGGATGAAATCGTTGAAACCTTGGTGCGTCTAAAGCACAGCTTCGGCGCGGTGAACCTAGAAGACATCGCTGCTCCTAGATGCTTCGAACTCGAGCAGAAGGTTATCGAAGCCCTAGACATGCCGGTCATGCACGACGATCAGCATGGAACCGCCGTCGTCGTTCTAGCCGCGCTCGTGAACGCCGCCAAGGTGGTCAACAAAGAGTTGACCGACCTGAAGGTGGTTATTAGCGGTGCCGGTTCGGCCGGGCTGGCTGTCTCAGACATTCTGGTTCACGTTGGCATCAAAAACGTGCTCGTTCTCGACTCAAAGGGCGTGCTCAGTTCGACTCGCACCGACCTTTCTGGCAAGAAGCAAGAAGTTGCCAACCAAACCAACCCGCACAAAATCGAGGGCAAGCTATCCGAAGCTCTCATCGATGCGGATGCAGTAATCGGCCTATCGACCGCTTCATTCGAGGTTGAAGATCTGAAGAAGATGGCCAAGGACTCAATCATCTTTGCGCTGTCAAACCCGAACCCAGAGATCAACCCGGCCGTCGCACGCCAAATTGGTGCGGTTGTCGCTACCGGTCGCAGCGACTTCCCGAACCAAATCAACAACGTGCTGGCGTTCCCAGGAATCTTCTTAGGGGCCTTGGATGCCAAGGCTCGACGAATCACAACCGAGATGAAGTTGGCTGCGGCTTACGCCATCGCCGCATTGGTTGAGGATGAGTTGTCGGCAGACCTAATCATTCCAAGCCCATTTGACGAGCGGGTTACCCCGGCCGTTGCGAATGCGGTTATGACTAAGGCCTAACCGAGCTACTTACCTAGTGAATCGATCGCCTGGTTCAAAGTTGCCGATGGGCGCATAGCCGCCTCAACCTTTGCGGCGTTCGGGTAGTAGTAACCACCGACGTCAACCGGCTTGCCCTGAACAGCGATGAGCTCTTCGACAATCTTTGCCTCGGCTGAAACTAGGGTGGCGGCAAGAGCGCTGAATGAGGCTGCAATGGCAGCATCTTCGGTCTGTCCTGCTAGTTCCTGAGCCCAGTAGAGCGCGATGTAGAAGTGGCTGCCTCGGTTGTCGATGGTGCCAATCTTGCGACCAGGTGAGCGGTCTTGCTCTAGGAAGGTTCCGGTTGCGCGGTCAAGAGTGTCTGCAAGGACCTTGGCCTTCGAGTTTCCGGTGGTGGTTGCGAGGTGCTCTAGCGAAGCTGCAATCGCGAAGAACTCACCGAGTGAATCCCAGCGCAAGTAGTTCTCTTCGAGGAACTGCTGAACGTGCTTCGGGGCCGAACCGCCGGCGCCGGTCTCGAATAGGCCGCCACCGTTTAGCAGCGGAACAATCGAAAGCATCTTGGCGCTGGTGCCAACCTCGAGAATCGGGAAAAGGTCGGTTAGGTAGTCACGCAATACGTTGCCCGACACCGAGATGGTGTCTAGGCCGCGACGGATGCGCACTAGTGAGTAGCGAGTTGCGTCTGCAGGAGCCATGATCTCAATGGTTAGACCGGTGGTGTCGTGGTCTGCCAGGTAACGCTTCACCTTGGTGATTAGCTCGGCATCGTGTGCGCGAGATGCGTCAAGCCAGAAGATTGCCGGCACGTTGGTTGCGCGTGCACGCGAAACAGCAAGCTTCACCCAGTCGCGAACCGGAGCATCCTTGGTCTGGGTTGCACGCCAGATGTCGCCCTTTGCAACCTTGTGCTCGAGGATGACCTCGCCCTTTGAGTTAGTAACCTCAACGCGGCCGTCGGCCTGAATCTCGAAGGTCTTGTCGTGGCTGCCATACTCTTCGGCGGCCTGAGCCATCAAACCAACGTTTGGAACCGAGCCGATGGTTGCTGGGTTCAACGGGCCGTTTTCGACAACATCATCGATGGTGGACTGGTAGACGCCCGCATAAGAAGAGTCAGGGATGACTGCCAAAGTGAAGTCTTCGCCGCCATCGATGCCCCAAAGCTTGCCACCATTGCGAATCAATGCTGGCATCGATGCGTCAACGATTACGTCAGACGGAACGTGAAGGTTGGTGATGCCCTTATCGCTGTTGGTGTAGTTCAGGCGAGGGCCCTGCCCAAGTGCTGCTTCGAATGCAGCAGCAATCTCTGCGCCGTTGGCAACGCTGCCGAGACCAGCAAGAATCGAGGCCAAA
>WLGA01000142.1 GCA_009703445.1 Actinomycetota bacterium
ACTACGGTTTGGGTCTTCGCCGATTGCCGAGATTAACTCAACAACCGCCGCCTTGATGCGTTCGGAATCAATCACCTGTGACTAGGCCTTGTCTTTCGAAGCGGTGCCCTTCGGCGCTGCAGGCTTGCGAGGCGCAGCAGGCTTCTTTGGAGCCGCCTTCTTAGCCACTGGAGCCTTCTTAGCGGTCGCCGCAGCCTTGGTCTCGGCAGCCTTACGAGCAGAAGCCTTTGCCGCTGACGAACCCTTCACTGGGATGGCAATCGGAGCGATCTTAGAAACCGGGCGAGACTTGCTCGACAACCACTGAGCGCGCTTCGGCAGCTTCTTGACTGCCTTGAAGATGCGAGCGATGTCGTCTGGGTTCAGGGTCTCCTTCTCCATCAGCTCCTTCGCCATTGCATCTAGAACTGCACGGTTCTGGTTGATCGCCTTGTATGCCTCGTTGTGAGCGCCCTCAAGGATTGCGCGAACCTCGGCATCGATCTGCTGAGCAGTGACTTCCGAGTATTCACGAGCCTGAGCCATGTCGCGACCGATGAAGACTTCGCCACCACCACCGAAGCTGACGGCACCAAGGGTTGAACTGAAACCATACTGGGTGACCATCTGGCGAGCAGTTGCGGTTGCCTTCTCGAAGTCGTTTGATGCACCCGTGGTTGGGTCGTGGAAGACGATCTCTTCGGCAACGCGGCCACCCATTGCGTATGCAATCTGGTCAAGCAACTGGTTGCGTGAAACCGAGTAGCGGTCTTCCAGTGGGAGCACCATGGTGTAACCCAGGGCACGGCCGCGAGGAAGGATGGTCACCTTGGTGACCGGGTCGCTGTCGTTCATCGAAGCGGCAACCAAAGCGTGGCCGGCCTCGTGATAAGCGGTGTTTAGACGCTCTTTGTCTTGCATCAGCCGGGACTTCTTCTGCGGCCCACCGATGACGCGGTCGATTGACTCGTCCATGGTTGCCGAGGTGATCTGCTTCTCGCCCTGACGAGCGGTTAGCAATGCTGCCTCGTTCAAAACGTTGGCTAGGTCGGCACCGGTGAAACCCGGGGTGCGACGAGCAACCAAGGCTAGGTCTACGTCGTCAGCGATTGGCTTGCCCTTGGCGTGAACGCGAAGGATCTGCTCTCGACCGATGAGGTCGGGCGCACCGACGCCAATCTGACGGTCGAAGCGGCCCGGGCGAAGCAATGCTGGGTCGAGGATGTCAGGGCGGTTGGTTGCCGCAATCAGGATGATGTTGGTCTTCGAGTCGAAGCCGTCCATCTCAACCAAAAGCTGGTTCAGGGTCTGCTCGCGCTCGTCGTTTCCGCCGCCGATTCCGGCACCGCGGTGACGACCCACTGCATCGATTTCGTCGACGAAGATGATGGCTGGAGCCGCCTGCTTTGCCTGGTCGAAAAGATCACGAACACGTGATGCACCAACACCGACGAACATTTCGACGAAGTCTGAACCCGAGATGGTGAAGAACGGCACGCCGGCTTCGCCGGCAACGGCCTTGGCAACCAGGGTCTTACCGGTTCCCGGAGGGCCATAAAGCAAGACACCGCGAGGGATCTTTGCGCCAACGGCTTGGAACTTCTCTGGTGACTTTAGGAAATCCTTGATTTCTTCTAGCTCTTCGATTGCCTCGTCGACACCGGCAACGTCAGCAAAAGTAACCTTTGGGGTGTCCTTGTTTACGAGCTTGGCGCGGGACTTGCCAAAGTTCATGACCTTGCTGTTGCCGCCCTGCATGCCCGACATGAGGAACCAGAAAATGGCACCGATGATGATGAATGGAATCAGGCTGCCAAGCAGTGCCAAATACCAAGGGGTGTTTGGGACCTCGTCGTTGTAGCCATTGGCAATCTGGGCGTTCGCCACGGTCTCAACGACCTGGCCGCCACGGGCTGCGACATAGAAGAACTGAACCTTCTTGCCATACTTGGCGTCTTCATTAGTCAGGGTGATGTCAACGCGCTGGTCGCCATCGAGCACCTTCACGGTGTCTGCCTTGCCATCCGCAATCATCGCGAGACCAACCTGGGTGTCGACCTGCTTCACGCCTGAGGTGTTAACCAGCGATGAGCCGATAAGCAAAACGGTGACGGCAACGAAGATCCAGACGAATGGACCACTAAGAATTTTTTTCAAGTTCACCGCTTAAGGCTATCGAATGCCTGCGACAACTAGTACTGCTGTTCTCTCTAGGCGATTAGTTGTAAACCGAAGGCGCGAGCACGGCTACGCCCTTGAGAGTGCGGTAATCCTCGGCATAGTCGAGGCCGTAACCGACCACGAACTCGTTAGGGATGTCAAAGCCGACCATGGCAACCTTCACGTCAACCTTGGCTGCGTCTGGCTTGCGAAGGAATGCAACGATTTCAACCGAAGCAGCGCCGCGTGCCTCAAGGTTCGAAGCCAACCAAGACAGGGTCAAACCCGAGTCAATGATGTCTTCGACGATGATTACGTGGCGGCCGAGGACGTCGGCATCCAAGTCTTTAAGAATTCGAACCACACCCGATGAAACGGTGCCAGACCCGTATGAAGAAACAGCCATCCAGTCCATCTGAACCGGGATCTGAATCGCACGTGACAAATCGGCCATGAACATCACAGCACCCTTGAGGACTCCGATGAGGAGCACATCCTTGCCCGCATATTTGGCGTCGATTTGAGAGGCAAGCTCGGCAACCTTCGCGTCAATCTGTTCTTCGGTGACTAGCACCTTGGTGATTTTGTCGCTTACCTTTGACAGATCCACTTAGCAGGCTCCTGATTTGAGGGTTTTGGTGGTTTTTAGGGTTATTTGCGAACCCGTGCGTACAACTCTAACCCCTGGAAGAGTGAGTTCTTTCTGCCCGTGCCAGTTCTCGACCAAATCGGCCACCGCAAGCACGTGAACTCGCGAAAATGTGCCTCCAAAAACCTCCAAAGTGCGCAAAATCACACGGTTTCTGATCGGTTTTGCCAGAGCTTCGAGGCCAGGCACATCCAGGGTCAAGGATGTCGGCCCAGCCGC
>WLGA01000143.1 GCA_009703445.1 Actinomycetota bacterium
GCCGATGGCACGCCTCGATAGGTGCGCAGGTATGCCTCGTAGGCACCGCAGCTTCGCAAAATCGTGGTCCAGGATGGGCCGCTGGCCTCGGTTAGTTCTGAGGTTGCCAGCAGTCGAGCTGTCATGTCCACGCGCTCGAGTGAGCGACCAAGGGTGAAGAAAGTCCAGGCTTCATCACGTGAAGTTGAACTCTCGACAATGCCAACAGCGAGTGCTGTTCGTTCACGAACCCAACCGAAGAAGTCATGGGCGCGTTCGATCGAAACCTTGCGAGGCATCCGTGAACGGGTCGTGTTTAGGCACTCCCAAAGTTCGGTCGAAACGATCTCGCGAACGCGTCTGGCGTTCTCGCGGGCCGAGGTCAAAGAAGAAGCAATCGAAGCCTGCTCGTTGCGATCTACCGACAAAATGTTGAGCAGGTCGTGACGGGTTAGGTCGTGTGGGAAGACCGAGTCTGAACCAATCACCGAGAGCAGTGAGCGGCAAGCGGTGTCTTCATCGACCCATGGGTCTTCGAGCAATAGCTGAAGGTGAACGTCGAGCAGACGGGCGGTTCCATCGGCGCGCTCAACATAGCGGCCGATCCAAAACAGTGATTCTGCGATGCGACTAAGCATTAGTTAGAGCCTCCCTGTGCGAGTGGCGGCAAGGCTGCGCCGGCCGTTTGTTGCTGCTGCTGTTGCTGAATCTTGAAACCGGCACCCGAGTTGTCGTGCTGTTGCGAACCGAAGCCCGAGTCAGCTGCCGTTTGGCCAGCAACAATCGAGGAAACGGTCGAGTTGGTTGGCATGAATTGGCGCACGGTCGAGCGTTCGCTGCCGACAATCCAGGTGTCTTTCGAGCCGCCACCCTGGGATGAGTTCACGACGAGCTCTCCCTCTGGCAAAGCCACGCGGGTCAGGCCACCAGGCAGAACCCAGATGTCGTTTCCACTGTTGACCGCGAATGGGCGAAGGTCGGCGTGACGTGGTCGAAGGCCGCCCTCAACCAAAGTTGGGATGGTCGAGAACTGCACCACCGGCTGCGCGATCCAACCTCGAGGGTCTTTGATTAGGCGCTTGCGAAGGTCTTCGAGTTCTTTCTTCGAAGCGGCCGGGCCAACCACGAGACCCTTGCCACCCGAGCCATCGACCGGCTTCACGACGAGCTCATCCAAGCGGTCTAGAACTTCTTCGAGACTGCCTTCTTCTTCGAGACGCCAGGTGCGCACGTTCTCGATGATTGGGTCTTCGCCAAGGTAATAGCGCGTGAGATCCGGCATGTATGTGTAGACCAATTTGTCGTCGGCTACGCCGTTTCCGACCGCGTTGGCCAGGGTCACGTTGCCCTGTCGGGCCGCGTTCAGCAGCCCAGGAGGGCCGAGCACCGAGTCGGCTCGGAAGGCTAGCGGGTCGAGGAACTCGTCATCCACGCGTCGATAAATCACGTCAACTCGACGAGCGCCGGCGGTGGTGCGCATGTAGACCTTGCCGTTTGAGCAGAACAGGTCTCGACCCTCAACGAGCTCGATACCCATGAGTCGTGCGAGCAGGGTGTGCTCGAAGTATGCGCTGTTGTAGACACCTGGGGTGAGCACGACAACGGTCGGGTCTTCGACGCCACCGGGTGCCGCTGCGCGAAGAGCAGCAAGAAGCTTGTTCGGGTATTCGCCGACCGGCTGAATGCGCATCTGCTGGAAAAGCTCGGGCAGGGTCTGGGCCATGACGCGTCGGTTCGAGATCACATAGCTAACGCCCGAAGGCACGCGAACGTTGTCTTCGAGCACGCGCCAGGTGCCGACCTCGTCGCGAATGAGATCGATGCCGCTGACCTGAATTCGAACCCCGTTGGCAGGGTCAATGCCGTGCGCGGCACGGTGAAAATGCTCGGATGTTGCAACCAGCGCGGCTGGAATCACACCGTCACGGATGGCGTTCTGCGGGCCATAAACATCGGCCAGGAAAGCCTCGAGAACCTTGACGCGCTGCTTCACGCCGGCGTCTAGAACGTTCCATTCGCCGCGTTCGATCACGCGTGGAACAGCGTCTAGTGGGAATGGTCGCTCTTCGCCGGCGAAGTCAAAGGTCACACCCTGAGCCAGGTATGAACTTGCGAGTGCCTCGGTTCGACCAATCAATTCGCTCTGGGTCATAGCGGCCAAAGCTTCGTGAATCTTCACATAGCTCGGTCGCACCTTCCCAGGCGCAGCAAACATTTCATCGAAGGCTGCCTTTTTGTCCCCAAGCTTGGGTTTGGCAGCGATCGGATATTGATCGAATAATTCACCCATAACTAGACGTTAGTGCCGAGTTGTTGCGCCTGTGTTTCAAGGTTGGGTCAGGGAAGGAACTTAATCTGTCGCCTCAGTCGGCTTGGCAAACAGATTAACGAAGCCGTTGGTCGCGGCTAACTGGCCATCCTCGCAGACAAAAAGCGCCTCGATGTCATCAATCCGGTTGAGGTGCTCGATCGCGCGCTCACCCTCGGCAAACGCTGCCGTTGCCCAAACATCTGCGGTGACCAAGTCGCGTGCAACCACACTCACCTGGATGAAATCTCCGGCAGGTTGGCGGCCTCCGGCCTTGGGGTTCCAGATGTGCGAGCCGCGTTCGGCCGAGCCGCTGGTGGCCATCGCTCTGAACTGGGTTCGGTGCAGATCAACCACGGTCAGAACGCCAGCGCCATCGGCCGCGATTGAAACCGGTTTGCTGATTCCCATGCGCCAATCGATGGCCTCAGTGACACCGTCGGCGACCATTACGTCTCCCCCGGCATTAAGGGTGAAGTCGGTGATGCCCTGCTCGAGCACATACTCGGCGGCACGTTTCGCCGCCCAAGTTTTCACTAGCCCGGATGGGTCGAAGGTGTGCTCGGCGGTGAATGCGCTGAACCAGCCATCCGTGGTTTTCTCCCAGGCTTCGCAGGCCTGCCAAATCTCATCGACGACCGGTGGGCACTCGTCAACCGAGGTCTCACCCCGCGCCAAACGAGACAGCGGTGATTCTGGTTTATAGAGGCTGAA
>WLGA01000015.1 GCA_009703445.1 Actinomycetota bacterium
TTCGACTCCAACCGACATAACTGCGCGCCCAGTAACGAATTTGGGCCTGCTGCGAGCCCATGAATGCATCAAAAGTCATTGGGTGGCGGGTGACTCGACCTTGACCGCGATAGTCAGGGATTCCGGAATCTGTGCTGATTCCGGCACCGGTCAGCGCAATCACCCGTTTGCCGGCCAGTTTCTCGCGAGCGTACTCAACGCTGTAAAGAGCTGCTGCGCTGAGCGAGTCGGTGTTTTCCATTACCTCAAGTCTAACTTTTCTGCGTCGCACCTCGTTCTGTCGTGGCAGGATAAGTCTTTGAGCGCTAGGAGGCCCGATGATCAAATACCTCGGGTCCAAGCGCACCCTGATTCCGGTCCTGAGCCAGCTTGGCCAGGCCTCGGGCGCGAAGACCGCTCTAGACCTGTTCACCGGAACCACGCGTGTGGCACAGGCGTTCAAGAAACAGGGGATGACCGTCACTGCCTCTGACGTGGCCTCATACGCCGAATGTTTCGGCAAGACTTGGATCGAGCTCGACGGAGAATCAGTTAATCAAGGCGAATTGGCCGAGGCGCTTGCCGAACTCGAGTCCCTTCCTGGGATAGATGGCTACTTCACCCAAAAGTTTTGCGTTGAGGCGCGTTACTTCCAGCCAAAGAACGGCGAGCGCGTAGACGCTATTCGCGAGCGCATTGAAGCCGATTACCGCGATTCTTGGATGTACTACCCACTACTGACCAGCCTCATCCTCGGCGCCGATCGAGTCGACAGCACCACCGGCATCCAGATGGCTTTCTTGAAAGGCTGGGCTAGTCGCTCCGGCAACCGCCTCGAATTGCGCGACCCGGAACTGCTACCGGGTGTCGGTCGGTCGATCAGGGGAGACGCACTGGAGATAGTCAAGGACCTTCCAGCCGTCGACCTTGCCTATCTGGATCCGCCATACAACCAACATCGCTACTTCAGCAACTATCACATCTGGGAATCACTGGTTCGCTGGGATAAGCCAGACACGTATGGCATTGCCAACAAGCGCCTGGATGCACGAGATGCCGAGATGAAGAGCCCATTCAATTCGAAGAAGACAATGTCGAAGGCGTTGGCGCAACTAGTCGACGATTTGAAGTGCGACACCATGGTGCTTAGCTACAACAACGAATCCTGGCTCTCACGCGATGACCTGATGGACATTGCGTCCAAGCGCGGTCACGTGGAGATTCTGGATTTTGATTTCAAGCGGTATGTAGGTTCTCAAATCGGCGTTTTCAATAAGGCCGGTGAACGCGTGGGAAATCCTGGTGCCAAGCGAAACATTGAGCACATCGTCATCGCCGGTGAAAAGCAGACGGTCAAGAGGATGCTAGCCAGCATTAAGTGAAAAACCCCAGCCGTGGAGGGCTGGGGCTTAGTGTCCGAAAGGGGACTTGAACCCCTACCCTCATAAGAGGACTAGCACCTCAAGCTAGCGCGTCTGCCATTCCGCCACCCGGACGAGTGGTAACCAAGACAAGAATGCCTTGGGCAACGAGGTTCAACATTACCAGACAACTCCATCGGCGGCTAACTGGCTAAATGCTTCCGACTTTGCTCGAATCGGGGTAGTTTTGCTCTATGGCTACAGATCCGCGCTTCGCGCTGCAACAGTTCATCGCTTCTCTCGAGCGTCACTTCGAGGCCGTGTCGGCCCGTCGTGGCGAGGAGGACCCGGCGGTTGAGCAGGCGTACTACCAACTCGAGGACGCGTTCCTGAACTATGAAGAAGCCATGGGCGAAAGCTTTGAGGAGTACCTTCCTATCTCCCTCGCCGAAGAAGACAGTGAATGAACCTATTTGAGGCAGTCATCCTTGGCATCGTTCAGGGTTTGACGGAGTTTCTTCCGATTTCATCCAGTGCGCATGTGCAGATCGTGCAGCAACTGATTGGCCAGTCAAGCATGACCAAGCCAGCGCTAACCGCCTTCATTGCCACTATTCAGCTGGGCACCGAACTCGCAGTGCTCTTGTACTTCTGGAAAGACATCGTTCGCATCGCAAAGGCATTCTTCGCGAGCATTTTTCGCGGCAAAAAAACCGCGGATTCTAAACTTGGTTGGCTCATCATCCTGGGAAGCATCCCGGTAGTCGTGATTGGCTTGGCCTTCAAGGATTTGATCGAGAACCAACTTCGTAACCTCTGGGTGATTTCGTTCACTCTTATTGTGTTCGGAATCGTTTTGGCCTTGACCGACCGGTTCGGCAAGCAAAATCGCGAGATCGAGTCGCTGACCACCAAGCACGGCCTACTCTTCGGACTGGGGCAGGCGCTGGCGGTTATCCCTGGCGTTTCGCGCTCGGGTGGAACCATTTCGGTTGGGCTAGCTCTGGGCTATAGCCGTCGGGCCGCAGCTCGATACAGCTTCCTGCTGGCCATACCAGCAGTTTTGGCGAGTGGTCTTTACCAATTCGCCAAGACATACAAGGATCTTCAGGCCACCGATTTGGCAGCAACTGCTGTCGGAACTTTGGTTTCATTTCTGGTTGGCTTTGCAGTCATCGTCGCGCTGCTGCGCTATCTAAACCGCGGCTCTTTTATGCCGTTTGTGGTCTGGAGAATCGCTCTAGGTGTGTTTGTTCTAATCGGCCTAATGACCGGCATGTTGGTCGCCTAAAGACCTTCGTCTTCTTCTGGCTCCGCGACTGGGCTATCTTTCGACTCGGCACGCAAGAATTTCTCAAACTCTTTGGCAAGAGATTCCCCGGTAGCAGCAGAGGACTCAACTTCATCTCGGGTTTTTTCTAGCTGGCTAATGTATCCGGCCATCTCTTCATCGCCCTCGGCGATTTCGTCGATTCCGCGCTCCCAAGCGAAGGCCTCTTCGCCCAACTTTCCATGCTCAAACTGAACCCCGAGGAGACGCTCTACTTCGATTAGCAAGGCGAGCGTAGCCTTCGGTGACGGGGTGTTGTGTACGTAGTGGGGGACTGACGCCCATAGAGCGACGGCAGGGATGCCTGCCTTTTCGAGTTCGATGCCAAGGACGCTAAGGATTCCGACCGGGCCTTCATACTGGCTGCGTTCGATATCCAACTCTTGGCGGGCCAGATCATTCTGACTTGTCGAGGTGACGCCGATTGGTCGAGTGTGAGGAACATCGGCAAGCATCGCGCCCAAAAACATAACCGCTTCGATTTCGCGATCCTCGATCATTTCCATGATCTCTGCGGCGAACGACTTCCAGCGACGGGCCGGTTCGGTGCCAACCAGCACGCTCAAGCGAGCCACGGATGGGTTCTCGGCGATAGCCTCAGGTGACGGAATACACATCTCGGTGCCCGGCCAATCCAAGACTCTCGAACCATCAGCCTCATAAGATACTGTCGGGCGGGTGAACTGAAAGTCGTAATAGTCCTCGGGATCAACCGAAGCAACAACGTCTGCCTTGATTTCCTCACAGATGAACTTGACCACACCGCTCGCCGATTCGGCCGCATCATTCCAGCCTTCGAAGGCAACAATCAGGGTGCGACCTGAAAAAATCTGCGCGCTCACATGTGCCTCTCGGTTGCCTATTCTCTGACTATAAAACTCTAAGCCAAACCGCGCAGGTAAAATCGAAGCATCATGTTTGGAAAAAAGCTCCCCGCCGCAGTCTTGTGGGATATGGATGGGACGCTAGTCGACTCCGAAGAGTATTGGCTGTCTAGCGAGCAGAGCCTGGCGAGCGAATTCAACGGCTCGTGGGAGGCCCAGGATGGCCTCGACCTAATCGGCATGAGTCTTTACGAGTCGTCAAAGGTAATGAAGGCCAAGATGGGCCTCGAGCTAGAGCCTGACGAAATCATCAACCGACTTACCGACGACGTGGTCGCTCAACTCGCGGTGTCAATTCCGTGGCGCCCGGGAGCCCAGGAATTGCTTCTCGAGCTCAAAAAACGAGGCGTCAAAACCGCACTCGTAACCATGTCGATGACTCGGATGGCAGAATCGGTTGCCAATCAAATTCCTTTCAAGGCATTTGACGTGATTGTTGCGGGTGACATGGTTACCCACGGCAAACCGCACCCGGAGCCATACTTGATGGCGGCTCGCCTGCTCGGTGTAGCACCGGAGGACTGCGTTGCATTCGAAGATTCGCTAACCGGCCTGACTTCGGCCGAGGCGGCGGGCACCAAAGCCGTGGGCATCACCAACATCGTGCCTATCCCTGAAAAACCGGGCCGAATCATTTGGCCAACCCTCGCAGGTGTCACACTGCGAGACCTTCGCAAGCTTTTCTAAATAAGGAACCCATGACTAAAAAAGCATCAGGTCAGCAAATCAAGCTACCTACCGGGCCATTCCGCGCCGGCGACCGAGTCCAACTCACCGGGCCGAAGGGGCGATTGAACACAATCACCCTGGAAGCAGGTCAGCGCTATGGAACACACCGTGGCGACTTGATGCATGACGACATCATCGGCAAGCCGGAGGGTTCAGTCATCCTCAATCAATTCGGCGTGGAATACCTAGCCTTCCGCCCGCTGCTGAGTGATTTCGTCCTATCCATGCCGCGCGGTGCAGCAATCATCTATCCAAAGGATTCTGCGCAGATTGTGACCATGGGTGACATTTTTCCTGGTGCACGAGTTGTCGAGGCCGGCGTGGGTTCTGGCGGGCTAAGCATGTATTTGCTTCGTGCCATTGGCCCCGAAGGCAAGCTTGACTCATTCGAGCGCCGCCAGGAGTTCGCTGACATCGCGCGCGCGAACGTGGCGACCAATCTCGGTGTGGTGCCAGACACCTGGGACATTCACATCGGTGATCTACAAGACCAGTTGCCATTGAAAAAAGAAGCCGCCTCGGTGGACCGAATCGTTCTCGACATGCTTGCTCCCTGGGAGTGCATCGAAGAATGTGCCGCAGCGCTGGTGCCTGGTGGCTTGATCATCGGTTACGTGGCTACTGTCACCCAGCTGTCACGCTTCACCGAAGGTCTGCGCGATAGTGGGCACTTCAACGAACCAGAGGCCTGGGAGTCAATGGTTCGTGGATGGCACCTACAGGGCCTCGCTGTGCGACCGGAACACCGAATGATTGGCCACACCGGCTTCCTTGTCACTGCTAGAAGGCTGGCACCTGGGACCATCGTGCCTAACTTCAAGACGCGTCAAAAGCCTGACTTCGCCGATGAAGACATCGCCGTCTGGAACCCAGACCACATGGGCGAAAGAAAAGTTAGCGATAAAAAACTTCGTAAGACCATTCGAAGTGCTGAGGCTGCCGCAGTTGCACGCAGCGAGCAAGACTAATTCGCTAGATAAACTTATAAATATCCGAGATTCGAGAGATTGAGACACGTGCGTAAACTTCTTGCCCTAGCTGCCACCGTAGCGACCATCGCTGCACTCAGTGGATGTGCTGCTCAAAACCCTGCCGATGCGTCGATGCAGGGAGCTTCACAGATCTGTAAGGCGGGAACCGAACACGCTAGCGTCGACCAGATCCAGGTCTCGAAAGATCAGACCCAGGTGCCACAGGTTGATTTCGCAACTCCAATGACCGCTGAAACCGTTGAGACCAAGGTCGTCGTCGAGGGCGACGGGCCAAAGATTTACGGTAACCAGCTGGTTGACCTTGAGTACCTGGGCGTAAACGGTGGAACCGGAAAGACCTTCCAGGCGTCAAAATTTGATGGCACCAACTTTGCATCACAGTTCCTGACCTCAGGACAGAACCCAGACTTCTGTGGCGCCCTAGCGGGCGTTCGTGAGGGTTCTCGCGTCGCAATCTTGTTCCCAGCAGCTCTAGCTCACGCGGGTCAGGGTATTCCTGACCTAGGCGTCTCAGCAACTGACTCAATCGTCTTTGTGTTTGATGTTTTGAAGGTCTTCCTGCCTAAGGCATTGGGCGAAGAGAAGGCTCTTCCTGCCGGCTTCCCAGGCGTCAGTGTTGTGCGCGCTGCGAATGGCACCCCAGGCATCACCATCCCAAAGACCGCAGCTCCAAAGAACCTCGAAATCGCCACCATCATTGAAGGACGCGGTGAGGCAGTCAAGCTTGGGCAGACGGTTACTCTGCACTACTCGGGTTTCGTCTGGGATGGCAAGACTCAGTTCGACTCTTCATGGGAAAAGGGTCAACCGGCTCAGTTCCAGCTGACTGAAGGATCACTTATCAAGGGATTCCTAAAGGCGGTTGAAGGCCAGAAGATCGGTTCGCAGGTTGTAGCTGTCATTCCACCGGCAGATGGCTACGGAGACACCGAGCAGGGTTCAATCCCTGCCGGCTCGACCCTGGTATTCGTGATCGACATCCTGGGCGCTAACTAGGTCTCGAAGTCTGCAATCGGGGGAGTCATGCCCAACGAGGAAACCTGGAAGCCAGCCAAGACCGATAAGTCTGAGCGACTCTTTCAGCTGACCTGCGTCTTGCTGTATTCCGAGCGAGGGCTGACCAAGCGCGAACTTTTTCACGCGGTCGACGCCTATCGAACCGATTTAGCGAAGTCTTCCGAGGATGACTTCGCGTTGAATAAGAAGTTCGAGCGCGACAAGAGCGACCTCCGTGACATGGGCATTCAGGTTTCCAATCCCGACCCAAAATCAGACCCGGATGAAATGCGGTACGCAATCGCAGCCGACACATTCCTGTGGCCAGAGGACATCAAGTTTGATGCCCAGGAATTGCAACTTCTAAATCTCGCCGCTCAGGTTTGGGCCCAGGCATCGCTATCGAGCGAAGCGAACCGTGGACTAGTGCGTCTGCGCGGTCTAGGCATCGAGCCAGCGACTTCAGACATGCTCGGTTTTGCGCCGCGCCTCCGCACACATGAACCATCGTTTCTTCCGCTCAGCCAGGCCATCGAAGATTTGGTCGAGGTCTCATTCGATTACCGCAAGGCAGAGGGTGAAATCTCTCGTCGTCACGTTCAGCCCTGGATGCTTCGCAGCATCGATGGGCAGTGGCTGGTCGTCTGCTGGGATAAGGATCAAAAAGCGGTCCGAAATTTCTTGCTCAAGCGAATCGTTTCCAAAGTGAGCTTCCGCACGGTTCAAATCAATGAAAAGGAATCTGAACTCGTTCGATTCGAGGCTCCGAAGTCAGAGGACATCCAGGCCGCAATCGAAGACCTTGAGTCCCATACCGCTTCTCAGATCGCAAAACTCAAGGTTCGACGCGATAGCCAGGCATGGTTCCACTTCAACCTTGGCGACGAGCCGGGCGGCGACGCGGAAATTTCTTTTTCATACATGGACCTGCACCTCTTGGCCGAGGAACTCAGCGAATATGCGCACGATATCACGGTCTTAGCCCCAGCCGAACTGGCTAAAGCCATCAGGAACCGATTTGAGGCGGTGGCCAACGCTCATGCCTAAACTCAAAGGTTTCAACGGAGAAGATCGATACAACTTCCTTCTGGCGTTGGTTGGCTACCTAGGCCACAGAGGCGAGGTTTCGATCGAGGAAGTGTCTAATCACTTTGACCTCGATGCCGACTACCTGATCAAGGCTCTAAAGAGCTTGAACGATGCAACCGCGCAGGTTGGCGGCTTCGAAGAGTGGCCATTCTACATCGATATAGACCTGCTCGATGAAGGTGTGGTTTCGATGACCACAGCCGAAGTAATCGACGACGTCCCAAGACTTTCAACTCGACAGGTTGCTGCGCTATCGGCTGGTCTTTCATACCTGGCGAACATTCCGGAGTTTGCCGCAAACGCAGACATCAAATCTCTGATGCAAAAGGTTTCGAGCGGATCTGGGCTCGGGCGATCTGAACTCATCTCTATAGCCCCCGGATCAGTCGAAGCCGGCGCCGAGACCCTTCGCGATGCAATCCTGAGCAACCGCGCTATTTCATGCGAGTACATCAACCGAAAGCAAGAGAAAAGCGTTCGTGAAATCGAGCCGCTGCGCATCGACCTTACCGCTGGAGTTTGGTATCTCCGCGGCTACTGCCCAATCAATAAGGCCGTTCGCAATTTCCTGATTGAGCACATGCGCTCGATTCAGATTCTCGAGCGAGAAATCTCGGATGTCGCCACCAAGGTCGGCGAAATCGAGGACGCTACCTATGTGGCCGAGGCAACCGACACCGAGGTTACCGTGGAAGTTGCCCCGGAGGCTTACCGCCTGATTAGCGAGTTTCAGACCCTTAGCGAGCCAAAGGATGTCGGTTCGGGAACTATTCGCACCCAAATCAAGGTCGGGCACCTGCCGAACCTGGGTCGTTTGATTGCCAAGTATGGCGGTGCCGCGCGAGTAATAGCCCCGGAAGAAGCTCGCGAAATCGTCCGCAACTATGCCCTGTCAGCGCTGGGCGCGCAGGGTCGCGAAATCGATAGGGAAGTCGAGTAATGGGTTTCTGGGCTTGGTTCTGGATCTGGACGGCACTTATTATCGGTTCACTCGCGGTGTTCGGGTTCATCGGAAAAGGTCTCTTCAATCGAGGGCTTTCAGTTTTCCACCAGGTAAGCCAAATCGCACCTGTCGCTAAGAAGCTTTTTGACGCTCTTGAAGCTAAACCAAAGCCAGAAGACAAAGAGAGCGACCTACTTACTCCGGCGGCAGAACTCGAAGAAAAACGACGTGTTCTTTTGAAGCGAAAGTCAAAGAAACAGGCTGCGCGACAGCGTAGTCTTAGAAGTGCAATCAAACACATCGATGTAAACGAAAGCAGGTTCACCAATGATTAGAGGGCTTGAAGGCTGGCACTTCATCATCATCCTTGTAATCGTGCTTTTGCTCTGGGGCGCTCCAAAGCTCCCTGGTCTAGCCAAGAGCCTTGGCCAGTCGATGCGCATCTTCCGCAAGGAAATGAAGGGCCTTGGCGATGACAAGGCAGCTGAGAAGGCTGACAAGCCTGCAGCCACCGAGGGCGACTCGACCTCAACCAAGTAACTGGCAACTTATGGCCAGAAAAAAGAACCCAGAAAAGCGCATGGGGCTCGGAGGTCACCTCCGCGAACTCCGAAATCGCCTATTTTGGTCTGCTCTTTTCATCATGGCTGGCGCTGTTGTCGGCTGGATGATTTTTGATCAAGTCTTCGACCTACTTCAGGCGCCAGTTGTTCGATACGCGGCCGAGAACCACTCAAACACCACCATCAACTTTGGCTCCGTTACCGGAGCTTTTGACCTGCGAATGCAGACCTCAATCTTTCTGGGCGTGCTTCTAGGCAGCCCATTTTGGCTCTATAACCTTTGGGCATTCATTACCCCGGGCCTCAAAAAGAAAGAACGTCGATACACGATCACGTTCCTGGGCACAGCCGTTCCACTTTTCGTTGCCGGCTGCTGGCTTGCCTGGGTTTCCCTGCCTTACTTCATCGCAAGCCTGATTAGCTTTACTCCTAGCGGGGCTGCCAACGTGATCAACGCCAACGAATACGTGCTGTTCACCATCCGTGTTCTATTGGTGTTTGGTATCGCCTTCGTTTTGCCAGCCGTTTTGGTGTTGCTCAACTTCATCGGAATTCTCAGCGCAGCGAGCATTCTCAAATCCTGGCGCCTGGCGGTGTTTATCAGCGCAATCATTGCGGCATTGGCGACACCCGTCTCAGACCCGATGTCTATGCTTCTCGTGATGATTCCGATGACCGTTCTCTATTTCTTGTCGGCTGGAATCGCGTCCATCCATGACAAACGTGCAGCAAAACGAGCCAAAGCCCTTGGTCTCGACTTCGATGAGCTCAATAATCTCGCCGATGAAAGTGACTCATGAGTGAACTAGAGCTTAGCCCCGCCGAACGCTTTGCTAAGGCGAAAAAGTCTAAGAGCTACCCTTCCGTCGAAAGCTTCGTAAAACTGCTCAAGTTTCCGATGGATGAGTTTCAGGAGCAGGCCTGTCGAGCACTTGCCGAGGGTAAGGGCGTGCTTGTAGCAGCCCCAACCGGCGCCGGAAAAACCATCGTTGGCGAGTTCGCGATTCACCTAGCGCTCGAGAAAAACCTCAAGGTTTTCTACACCACACCGATCAAGGCCCTGAGCAACCAGAAATACTCAGAGATGGTCAAACGGTATGGCGCCGAACGTGTCGGTCTTTTGACCGGAGACACAAACCAAAACTCTGATGCGCAGATTGTCGTAATGACCACCGAGGTCTTGCGCAACATGATTTATGCCAACTCCGAGGCGCTTATGAATCTGGGCTATGTGGTCATGGATGAGGTTCACTACCTAGCCGACCGCTTCCGCGGTGCCGTCTGGGAAGAAGTGATTCTTCACCTCCCAAAGGACGTGAAAATCGTCTCATTGAGTGCCACGGTTTCAAACGCCGAAGAATTCGGCGCCTGGCTTGACGAAGTGCGCGGCGATACCCAAATCATCGTCTCCGAAATCCGCCCCGTCCCTCTCAACCAGCACGTCTTCTTTGGCTCCGAGATGCTCGAGCTATTTGACGAGACATCCAAGACACCTAGGGTGAACCCCGAGCTTGCCCAGAAGCATGTTCAGAAGATGCGGGCACCGATCAATCGCCCACAAAAGGGTCGTAAGACCAACTTCTACGACGACCGCCGCGGCGGTTCGCAAGCTCGAATCGAACGCATCAGCAAGCCAGACATGGTCGATATTCTTGACGAACAAGATATGCTTCCAGCAATTTTCTTCGTCTTCTCACGAGCTGGTTGTGAGGCGTCGGTCAAGGCCTGCCTGAGCAGCGGCATTCGACTAACCACCACCGAAGAAAAGCAAGAAATCCGTCGAATTGTTGAAGAGAAGACCTACAACATCAACGACGAGGACCTAAACACCTTGGGTTACTTCGAGTGGCTCAGTGCGCTCGAGCGCGGAGTCGCGGCTCACCATGCCGGCATGCTCCCAGCCTTCAAGGAAGTCGTGGAAGAACTATTTCTGCGCAAACTAGTGCGCGTTGTTTTTGCCACCGAAACTCTTGCCCTTGGCATCAACATGCCAGCCCGAACTGTCGTTCTCGAGCGCTTGGATAAGTACAACGGCGAGGGCCGAGTTCAAATCACACCGGGGGAGTACACCCAGTTGACCGGCCGTGCCGGTCGTCGAGGAATCGATACTGAGGGACACTCGGTCATTCAATGGTCGGCAAACATGGATCCGGCAAACGTCGCAGGTCTGGCCAGCAAACGAACCTATCCGCTGATTAGCCCGTTCCGACCGACGTACAACATGGCGGTCAACCTAATCGAAGCCTTTGGTCGCGAACGTGCCCGTGAGGTTTTGGAAACTTCATTCGCGCAGTTCCAGGCAGACCGTTCTGTTGTCGGTTTGGCCAAGGGCATCCGAGAGAAGCAGGCATCTCTAGAGGGCTATGCCAAGGCCATGGAATGCCACAAGGGTGAGTTCAGCGTCTATGCGGGAATTCGACGCGAGATAAGCGACCTTGAGCGTTCGCTGGCAAGCGGCAGAGTTCGTGCCGAACGAGGAAAAGACATTCGTCAGAGCAAGGGCCGCCACCTCCAGGAGCAGCGACTCAATCAGCTGAAGCGCGACCTGCGAAGCCACCCTTGTCACGCCTGTAACGAGCGCGAAGCTCACGCACGCTGGGGTGAACGCTGGTTCCAACTGCACCGAGAGCTCGAGGCCATCCTTGATCAAATCGAAGGCCGCACCAACCAGGTAGCCCGCACCTTCGACCGCATTTGCGACATGCTCGAGGTCATGCAGTACATTCAGCCACTTGCCGATCTAACCGGCGAGTATGAGGTCTTGGATGCTGGTCGCACGCTCGCGAGAATTTATGGCGAACGCGATCTCTTGATTGCCGAAGCCTTGCGCGAGGACCTCTGGAAGGACCTCGATGCACCGAGTCTCGCAGCAATGGCAGCTGTTCTGGTTTACGAGAGCCGTCGCGATGACGAAGACTTTGAGCCGCGCATTCCGAAGGGCAACTTCGGCGACATCCTGGCAGCAACGGTAGACCTTTGGCACGACCTCGAAGGCTTGCGCCACGAGCACAAGCTCGGGCAAACCCCGCCACTTGACTTCTCACTGGCTCAGCCGATTTATCGTTGGGCGTCGGGAGCAAAGCTCGACACAGTGCTCGACAGCGCCGATCTGCTAGCCGGCGACTTCATTCGTTGGACAAAGCAAATCATTGATGTGCTCGACCAGATTGCACAGACCGCAGGGCCAGAACTCGCTGTGACAGCAAAGGCCGCAGTTGACAAGGTTAAGCGCGGCATCGTGGCATATTCCTACTATGGCTAAGGTTCTGATTCGAATCCTGCTCGCGATTTTCGGCGGGCTCAGTTCGAGCCTGGCCTACCCGCGCGAAGGTCTATGGCCCGTCATTTTTGTTTCGGTGATTACACTGCTTCTGTCGGTGCGAGGGCTCAGATTTTGGCGAGCATTCTGGGTCGGCTACCTGGGCGGCTTCTGTTTCTATGTGAGCCAAATCGAGTGGATGAGCCATTACCTCGGGCCGGTTCCTCTACTAGCACTCTCCACCCTCGAGGCATTCTTTTTCGGGTTGGGAATGGCGCTCATCGCCAGAGTCTGGCGTTGGCTGGCCGACAAACCAAGTTCAACTTGGCGAACCATTCAAATCGCCTTCGCGATTGCTACGGTTTGGACTGCGCGCGAATGGGTATCAATCAACCTGCCTTATGGCGGTTTCCCATGGTCGCGGTTGGCAATGTCTCAGTCAGAGTCGCCACTTGCTAACTGGGTGTATTTCGGCGGTCAACCGCTGCTGACATTTGTGATCTCTGCCATCTCAACACTCATCCTTTGCCTAGTTCTTGAACTGCGCACCCACGGATGGCGCACACATGGATGGCGCAATCGCGGCACTGTGCTTGCCACCGCGATGGTCCTCGGTCTAGTCGCCATTCCAACCCTTACCGTGGTGCCCAGTGTGGCCGAGAACGGAACCTTGGTGGTTGCCGCCGTGCAGGGCAACGCCAACGCCGGACTCTTTGCCAACACCACTCGAGGCTCGATCTTGCGCAACCACATCGAGGCATCGAACTTGATTGAAGCCAAGGCTAAGGGCCAAAAGGTTGACATAGTGGTTTGGCCCGAAAATGCTTCCGACATCAACCCACTCGCCGATGCTGCAGCAGCCTCGACGATGTCGCGCCTGGTCGATGAAAAGTTTGGAGTGCCATTGATCTTTGGCACGATCACCGAGCGCGGCGGTGAGCTATTCAATTCATCCTTGATCTGGCGACCTGGCGTGGGAGTCACCGACTGGTATGACAAGAAGCGACCGGTGCCGTTCGCCGAGTATGTGCCGGATCGCGATTTTTGGTACTCGCTAGCGCCTGACCTGGTGGGTTTGATTTCGCATGGCTACACTTTTGGCACCCGCGATGGAATTTTTGAATTGGGTAAGGACAAACTTGGAGTTTTAATTTGCTTCGAAATAGCCATCGATGACATCTCTCGCGAACTCGTTGGCTCTGGCGCTCAGTTGATTCTGTCTCAAACGAATAATGCCGATTTCGGTCGCAGTGATGAAACCTTCCAACAGGTTGCGATTGCGAAACTTCGGGCGATTGAGACCGGCAGGGCAGTGGTGAACGACTCAACAGTGGGAGTATCGGCCATTTTCGCGCCAGATGGTCGCGTTCTCGATCAACTGCCAACTTTTGAACCGGGTGTGATGGTTGCCCGGGTTCCACTTCGGAGCTCGATCACGCCAGCAATGGCTATTGGCGGCGGCCTAGACCTAGCAATTAATGCCGCGGCCGTAATCCTGATCTTGCTATCCACCGGGCGAGGTGGCCGCTGGCTCCTGGGCAAGAAAAAAGCCCCGAGCAACAGCTAGGGGCTTAGTTCAAGTTCGGTTTAGAGGTCTGCCTGACCGCCGGCACGACGTGCACGGATGTAGTCGAGGCGCTCCTGAAGAATTTCTTCTAGCTCTTCACGGGTACGACGCTCAAGAAGCATCTCCCAGTGCGAACGAGGAATCTTGTCTTCGACTAGGTCGAGGGTGATCAACTTGCCATCTTCGAGAAGAACGGCCTGCTGTGGGCAGCTCTTGCACTGCCAAGTCTGTGGAAGCTCTGCGTCGGCAGAGAA
>WLGA01000016.1 GCA_009703445.1 Actinomycetota bacterium
GCCTGCAGGTCTTCGTCTGATTCTGGCAACTGACCGTTCCGAATTTGGCGAGCGAGCTTGGTGCCATCTTCAACAATCAGCGAATAGGCCGAGATGTGGTCAGGGTCCAGAGATATTGCAGCTTCTAGGCTGGTGCGCCATTCATCCAAGGTTTCACCGGGAGCCCCGTAGATCAAGTCAACCGAGGTCGCCAGGCCGGCACGCTTCGCAGCGCCAATGACGATGGGCAAGTTTTCGGGGTTGTGGGTTCGCTCTAGGGTCTTCAAAACTGACGGAACGGCGGACTGCATGCCGAACGAAACTCGATTGAACCCTCCGGCCTTCAGTGCACTCAGGTACTCAAAGTCGACATTGTCGGGATTAGCTTCGGTCGTAACCTCGGCACCTTGCTCTAGCCCGAATTCGGCTTCAAGGCGACTCAGAATCTTGACCAGATCTTTGGCCGGAAGTTGCGTTGGAGTTCCGCCCCCGAAAAACACACTCTTCAGATTCCGAGCGGGGATGCCAGGTTGCGCCAGCACCTGTGCGCTGAAAGAAATCTCTTTGATAAGCGTTTCGGCGTAATCACTCTGCGGCGCACCGTCGAGCTCGGTGGCCGTATAGGTGTTGAAATCGCAGTAGCCACAACGAACGCGGCAAAACGGGATGTGCACGTAGGCGTGGAACGATCTCGACTCCGCGCTAACCGAAGCCTGAGCGGGAAGCAGACCATCCGAGGGTGCTGGGTCAGCAATTGGAAGCGGGCCGGCCAATTACTTGCCCTTCTTTTCGCCCTTTTTCTCAGCGTCAGTAGATAGCGCTGCAATGAAAGCCTCTTGAGGAACTTCGACGCGACCAATGGTCTTCATGCGCTTCTTACCCTCTTTTTGCTTCTCGAGAAGCTTGCGCTTACGGCTGATGTCGCCACCGTAACACTTAGCCAAAACGTCCTTGCGCATCGCACGGATGGATTCACGCGCGATGATGCGTGCACCGATCGCGGCCTGAATTGGCACTTCGAACTGCTGGCGAGGAATAAGCTCGCGAAGTTTTCCGGTGATCATGACGCCGTAGGCGTAAGCCTTGTCCTTGTGCACGATGGCGCTGAATGCGTCAACCTGCTCACCCTGCAGCAAGAGGTCGACCTTGACCAGGTCGCCCTGTGCCATGCCGATTTCCTCGTAGTCGAGGGAGCCATAGCCGGCGGTCTTGCTCTTCAGCTGGTCGAAGAAGTCGAAAACGATTTCGGCTAGGGGCAGCTCATAGCGAAGCTGAACTCGGTCTTCACCGAGATACTGCATGTCGAGCATGGTTCCGCGTCGAGACTGGCAAAGCTCCATGATGGTGCCGACGTAGTCCTTAGGGCTCAAAATGGTCGCACGAACGAGCGGCTCCATAATCTTCTTGATCTTGCCGCCAGGGAACTCGCTCGGGTTGGTAACAACGATCTCGTCGCCGTTCTCGAGGGTTACCTCATAAACCACGGATGGAGCAGTTGCGATTAGGTCGAGACCGAATTCACGTTCTAGACGCTCGGTGACGATTTCGAGGTGCAGCAGTCCGAGGAATCCAATTCGGAAACCAAAACCAAGCGCAACCGAAGTCTCAGGCTCATAGACCAATGCCGCATCAGAAAGCTTGAGCTTGTCTAGCGCTTCACGCAGAACCGGGTAGTCACTGCCATCAATCGGGTAAACACCCGAGAAAACCATCGGCTTCGGGTCTGCGTAGCCCTTCAGCGGCTCGGTTGCCGGGTTCAACTTCGTGGTGACGGTGTCGCCAACCTTTGATTGACGAACGTCCTTTACACCCGTGATTAGGTAGCCAACTTCACCGACACCAAGCCCCTTGGTTGGCTCTGGCTCAGGCGAAGAAACACCGATTTCCAGCGCTTCGTGAACCGCCTTGGTAGACATCATGGTGATTTGCTCGCGAGGCTTTAGGTGGCCGTCAATCATTCGAACATAGGTCACCACGCCGCGGTATGAGTCGTAAACCGAGTCGAAAATCATGGCGCGTGCCGGTGCGTTCGGGTCACCAATCGGGTTTGGAATGGTTCCTACGATTTTGTCGAGGAGGGCGTCAACACCGATGCCGGTCTTACCCGAAACTCGAAGGCAGTCTTCAGGGTTGCCACCGATTAGGTTGGCCAGTTCTTCGGCGTACTTCTCCGGCTGTGCGGCAGGTAGGTCGATTTTGTTCAATACCGGGATGATTTCCAGGTCGTTTTCCATCGCCAAGTAAAGGTTCGCCAAGGTCTGGGCTTCGATGCCTTGAGCGGCATCAACAAGCAACACGGCGCCTTCACAGGCGGCAAGAGAGCGTGAAACTTCATACGTGAAGTCAACGTGCCCAGGAGTGTCAATCATGTTTAGCGCGTAGGTTTGGCCGTCTACTTCCCAAGGCATGCGAACAGCCTGAGATTTGATGGTGATTCCGCGTTCGCGTTCGATGTCCATGCGGTCTAGGTACTGAGCGCGCATTGAGCGGTCGTCGACCACTCCAGTCAGCTGCAGCATGCGGTCGGCGAGAGTCGACTTTCCGTGGTCAATGTGGGCAATGATGCAGAAGTTGCGAATGAATGCCGGGTCGGTCTTCGCCGGCTCTAGGCGGCGGGATGCGCGTGGCGACAAAATAAACCTCTGTTGTTCAGGGAAAGGGACCGTAGTGACGGTCTTTCTATTCTCGCACATCGGTCGGGGCTCACCGTGGGATTTGCTTGCTCAAACCCCAAACCAACTGATAGAGTTAGAGGCTGATACGAATGGTTCTCCCATTCACAATCCCAAAGTTTTGAATATGTTCCGCGCGACTGCATGAGCAGCGTGCAAACCAAGAAAGTGAAACATGGCAAACATCAAGTCACAGATCAAGCGCATTGGCACCAACCTAAAGGCTGCTGAGCGCAACAAGGCTGTTCGCAGCGAGGTAAAGACCGCTATCCGCGCATCTCGCGAGGCGACTGCTTCTGGCGACAAGGCTGCAGCAGCTGCAGCTCTAGCTCTTGCATCAAAGAAGCTAGACAAGGCAGTTTCAAAGGGTGTTCTTCACAAGAACAACGCTGCAAACCGCAAGTCAGCACTTGCCAAGAAGGTTTCAGCTCTATAAATCGAGTTTCGAAGAGACCCGCTACCTTTGGTGGCGGGTTTTTTTTGAGCCTATTTAGCTGGGATGACGCCCGGGCGGCCCGAGTAGAAACCAACACCAACCTGAATAAGCGTCAATCCAATGAGCACTACGACGCTTACAGCCCATGAACCGGTGACCTCAGCAAGGAACCCGACCATAAAGGTTCCCAGGGCGGCCAGCAAATAACCCCATCCTTGGGCCATCGCCGACAATTGCGTAGTTTGGGCACGCGTCGAAGCTCGAGTGCTGATGATCGATAGTGACATCGGGAAGGTGGAGGCCTGACCGATGCCCATCATGACGCAAGCAACCCCGGTCAATGAAGGGCTTTGGAATGAAGCTAACAAGACCAAGAAGCCCGCGAGGGTTAGTGAGCTAGCCGACGCGGCCCACCAGGCCAGACTCTTGAAGCGAGCAATCGCGGTAGAAAGCAGCAACCCGGCTGGGATTCCAATCGCCGTCGCGAGGCCAAGGTAGCTACCAGCGGCTTCTGGTGACTCACCCCTAGCGATGAGCAAGGTCGGTAGCCATCCCAGAAGGGCATAGAACCCTAACGACTGCAGTCCAAAAAATCCCACGATTGCCCAAGAGATAGGCGAACGCAAAACCGCAGATCGTTCTTCGGCCGCGGCACCGGTTTTTTGAACCTCGTCGGTTCGTTCGCCGGTGGCCTTGGGTGCCCAGAACGCGGCGGCCAAAAATGCCGGGATAATCCAGAGTGCTAACGCTGGTTTCCAGCCGCCAACGGCCGCGCTAGATGGGACGGCGACCCAGGCCGCGAAACTGGCCGAAAAGGCCAAGAGGGTTGTGTAAGCCCCGGTGACTAATGCAACACGGTTGGGAAACTCGACACGAACGATTGTTGGCAACAAAACGTTCGCAACCGCAATTGAGAGACCGGCAGCAACTGTGCCGATTAGTAACCCTGGGAAGCCAATGAAGAGACGCAGCGAGATGGAGACCAATAGAGCCAACAGAACTATGAGCATCGATCGGTTGACGCCAAACTTCCTGACCAAGGCTGGGCTGGCGAAAGCGCCAAGACCAAAGCAGAAAACCGGCGCAGAAGCTAGAAGGCTAGTTTCCGCCGCAGTGAGCCCCAGATCGATGACGATCTCGTGCAGTAGGGGTCCGATAGATGCCACTGGTGGTCGTAAAACGAGGGCGATGAAAAACAAGGCGATAAAGCCCATCAGTCCAAAGGCTTTGGTTCTCTGAGCCATTAGGCGATTCCCTTGTTCGAAATTAGGGTGATTAGTTTTTCTAGAGTGAAGACTGGGTCTCGTTCCGCGCCCTTTGCAGCTGCGTCTGCATCAGCGAGGCGTTGAATGACCAGGGCCAAACCATCCTCGGTCCAGCCGGCTAGATCACGCTTCGCTCGGTCCATTTGCCATGGAGCCATGCCAACGCTGGCGGCCGATGCGTTTCGATTTCCATAAATCTTGGCAAGTTGCCTCATCTTCATCGAGATCGCGGCAACAAGGGGAACCGGATCCGCCCCGGTGGATATTGCGTGCCTTAGCAGGCCAAGAGCGTTTCCAGATTGGCCAGCCAAAGCCGCATCAATAACCTTGAAGGCGTTAGTTTCAACGCGACCGCCGTAATAGCGGTCGACGATGTCTTCGGTGATGGTCTCCGCGCTATCTTGAAGCAACTGAAGACAAGCGCCAGCGAGTTCGGCCAGGTCATCCGAGAAAGCGTCTAAGAGAGCCTTAGCTGCGCCCTGAGTGATTTTGCGATCGGCGTGCTGGAACTCCCCTTGGACAAAGGCCAGTTTTTCTCCATCACCTTTGATGGCCAAGCAGGCAACTTCGGCACAGTTTGAGTTTGTCCTTATTGCATCAACGAGTTTCTTGCCACGCACGCTCGAACCGGTGTGTCTCAAGATGACCGTTGTATCGCTTGTCGGGTTCTCGATATAGCTAAGCCCATCGATGATGAGTTCATCGCTGCAGCGCTCGAACCCGGAGATTATCACTAGGCGAGGCTCTGCAAAAAGAGATGGGCTAGTGATGTTAAGGAGTTGGCCTGCCTCATAGTCAGCAGCGTCAATCTCGTGAATTTCAAGTGCTGCGTCGAGAGCCTTGAGTTGTTCACGGAGCGAACGAATCGCTCTGCCTGCGAAGTAGTCCTCTGGGCCGGAAACAAAGACAACTGGGTGCGGTGAAGTTGATCGCCAGTTCATTTGCTTCGCCTTAGTCACAGAGACAGCCTAGCCTCGACCCGATACATAGGCTCGAAGACCCTCTGAAGTCGCGACGATCGCAATCGAACCTTGCTTGTCGGTGCGAAAGATTGATGACCCAGCGTTCCTGACCATTGCAAGACTGCGGTCTGTTGGGTGACCGTATTCGTTTCCCTCCCCCACCGAAAACAGTGATACTTGAGGCCGAAGTTGTTCGTAAAGCTCTGGGTACTGATCACGTGAACCATGGTGGGCAACCTTGACGACCACTGGGACTTCCCCAAAGCCATCGCCAAGCCAAATTGAAGACTCGCTGGCTAACCTCATTTGGCCGCGCTCACCAAGGTCGGCTAGTCCAAGAAACACCAATTGGGAGTTGGCGAAGAGCATGGTCACGCTGCCATCATTTGAGTCCTCAGCTTCAGCTGCACCAAGATGCGGAGACAGAACCTGCCATTTGAAGTCTCCGAAAGTTCCAGACAGACCAGCTCCCGCCTCGATGGTCTCAACCGCCGCCTTAGATAACTTTCGCCAGGTAATGCCGGCCGCCGGCCGCTCGTCCTGGTAGCTAGTAATAATCGCTGTGCCTATAACCCGACTTTCTAGCGCGCCATCCAAGCCACCTACATGGTCGAGATCAAAGTGAGTCAGTACCAAGAGGTCAATCTTGACAACCCTGAGCCTATCTAGGCATTTCCTTATCGGGCCGGGCTTGCGACCGACGTCTATTACGGCAATCAAACCCTGCGACTTGATGACCGTCGCGTCTCCCTGACCAACATCGCAAGAGACCACGGACCAATCCTTGGGTGGCCATGATGAAGCCTGAAACTGTTGGCTCGAACAGCCTCCGATTATTGCCGCAACGAGTAATGAAATGGAAAGGGCAGAGACCTTTCGAACCTGCCTATTTCGCGACCGCATCCATGCAACTACGAGGATCAAAACGAGAACGCCACCGATTACGCCATAAATACCACTCGGCCAGTCGACAGTTGCTACCGGAGCTTCGGCTAAATATTTGGCGATCGCCAAAATGCACCACGTGCCTAAGGATGCGATCCAAGACAAAAAGGAGCTGACCCAAGGCGCAATTGGTGAAATCAAGCAAGCGCCGATGCCGAGAACTGTGATTGGAGCAACCAGAGGCTCGGATAGCAAATTGGCCGGGATTGAGTAGGTGGATAATCCCGCCTGAAGTTGCAACAGAACTGGGAGGCAGGCTAACTGCGCCGAAATTGAGACCGCCAAGAGTAGAGCCAACCACTTGGGCATTCGTGCCGATAGCCGAACTGCCATCGCCGGGGCGAGCTCCAAGATGCCTAGTGTTGCCAAGACTGATAGTAGAAAACCGTAGTTGGTCGCAAGCCACGGGTCGGCAATCAATAATGCGATTACGCAAAGAGCTAAGCCCTGGGTTGCCCCACCTCTGCGGCCCAATAGATGCCCGAGCATCACCACACCAGCCATAGTCGCCGCTCTAAGCACGCTTGGCTCCGGGCCGACCAACAGAACATAGAAAACCAAGGCGCTAATCGAAATCAAAGTTTTGATCATTCGAGACAGTGCGAGGCGGCCGAGTACTACGTAAACAAGACCAATCACAATCGCACAGTTGGCTCCTGATACGGCAGTGAGATGAGTGAGCGAAACCACCTTCATGTTGTCTTGGGCTAGTTCCGAGAGCTTAGATGTGTCGCCAATTGCCAGCCCAGCGAGCAATGCTGAAGAGTCGCTGGTCGGCCCGGATAGGTTCTCAAGAAAGGCCTGTCGAATGAAACCAAAAGGACCAGAGTATTCCTTGGGAGCCCAAGTCTTGGCCAAATGGTTCGGCGTTTGAACAGTGACCGAGAACCAGCCGAGAAACAGGGCGCTAACCGCCAAAAGGAGCAGGCGTTTCAATCGCGAAACCCCAACATGATGTTGATTAGGAGCCACAGGACGACTGCCGCGAACCACAGCATCAGAGGGTTATCTGCTTAGAGAAACCAGAGAACAATTTGTCCCCAATACCGCCGACATTCTTCAGGTCTTCGAGTTTCTTGAATCCTCCGTTTGCGCTTCGCCAGTCGATAATCCTGCCAGCTAGCGCCGGCCCAACTCCTGGAAGCGATTCAAGTTCGGCCTGCGAGGCGCGATTGATTGAGATTAGGCCACTGCCTGAAGATCCATCACCAACCGACTCGTTTACTCGCTCTCCCACAGCGAGCACGAATATCTGCTCCCCGTCGGTTAGTGTTCGGGCTAGGTTCACGCTGGCCTGATCGGCCTTTGCCAAGAATCCACCGGATGCAACAACCGCATCGATGAGTCGCGAGCCAACTTCAAGTGAGTAAATGCCCGGATAGCGAACCTGCCCAACAATGTGGATGAAAAAATTTGGCTTTTGGATTTCAATCGGAGTCGGGTTGGCAGTGGCCGAGACTTCGCCGGTCGCTGAGTCTCTCGAGACCGTATTGATGATGAATGCGGCTAAAGCAACCAAGACCAAAAGGGCCCCAACCAGTCTGCGACTCGGGCCGGGTTGCCTCATCAAGGCCCTGACGCGCGCAAACAGTTCATCCATGCAGAAAAACTAAGGCCACCCCGAATACTCGAGATGGCCTTAGAAGTTATCTGTTGAGAGAGTCTCTATTTGGTAGCTATGTTGACAAGCTTTGGCGCGCGCACGATTACGTTTGCCACTTCCTTGTCGCCGATTGCTTTCTTCACCGCATCTGATGCCAACGCAAGGTCACGCAGTGCATCCTCGGTGATGTCGACAGGAACCTCAAACTTGTCGCGCACCTTGCCGTCGACCTGAGCAATAGCGATGATCGAGCTCTCGACCAGCAGTGAAAGATCTGCCTCTGCAAGCTGAGCCAGAGCAACGCCAGGTTCGTGACCCAGCTTCTGCCACATGTCCTCTGCAGTGTATGGCGCGAACAAAGACAGTGCCTTCGCAACGGTCTCGGCGGCTTCACGAACGGCAGGGTCAGCGCCACCGGCGGCACCGTCAATTGCCTTTCGAAGTGCGTTTACCAATTCCATGATCTTTGCTACACCGACGTTGAATTTGAAGTTTTCAATCAGTGGTCCGAAGTCACGAAGGAATGAGTGAGTTGCCTTGCGAAGCTCGGCATTTCCGCCAACTGGCGACAGCCCAGGGGCAGACTTAACGTCGTTTGCCGCGCGCCAAGCGCGAGCCAGGAACTTGGCCGAACCTGCAGGCGAAACGTCAGCCCAGTCGATGTCTTCTTCTGGTGGGCCCGCGAAGGACATGGTCAAACGAACAGCGTCAACGCCGTGTTCGTCAAGCTGCTCGCTCAGCGCAACTAGGTTTCCGCGTGACTTTGACATCGCGCTGCCACCCATCAAAACCATTCCCTGGTTCAACAGGCGCGTAAACGGTTCTTCGAAGTCAAGATAGCCGAGGTCGTGAAGGACTTTGGTCACGAAGCGTGCGTAAAGCAGGTGCAGAATCGCGTGGGTGACTCCGCCGACATACTGGTCGACCGGCGCCCAAGCCTTGGCTTCTTCAACAGGGAAGGCTACCTCGGTCGAATTCGGTGACAGGAAGCGCAAGAAATACCAGGATGAGTCCACGAAGGTGTCCATGGTGTCTGTGTCGCGCTTGGCAGGCATTCCACACTTAGGGCAGGCAACGTTGACCCAATCGGTCGCTCCGCCAAGAGGCGAAGTTCCCTTTGGCTTCAGGTCGAGACCCTCGGCCGATGGAAGAAGTACAGGAAGTTGATCCGCAGGGACCGGAACCTCTCCACACATTTCGCAGTGAATGATCGGAATCGGAGTGCCCCAGTAGCGCTGGCGCGAGATTAGCCAGTCGCGGAGTCTGAAGTTCTTAGTCTTCTTGCCCTTACCATCGGCTTCAAGGATGGCGGCAATCTTGTCGATTGCTGCCAACTTGTCCAGACCGTCTAACGGGCCCGAGTTGATCAAGGTTCCGTTGCCGGTAGTCGGGGCATCACCGGTTGCCGGGTCAATAGATGCGCCAGCTTCATCCTTGACGTCAACGACGGTGCGGATTGGAAGGTTCATAGCCTTCGCGAATTCGAAGTCACGCTGGTCGTGAGCCGGAACAGCCATGATGGCGCCGTGACCATAGTCAGCTAGAACGTAGTCAGAAGCCCAGATCGATAGTTTTTCACCGTTCACCGGGTTGATCGCGAAACGCCCAAGATCGACGCCGGTCTTTGGGCGGTCGGTTGCGAGGCGCTCGATGTCGTTCGACTGCTTCACCATTTCGAGGTACTTGGTGAAAGCCTTCTGAATCTCTGGGTTCGAATCTGCGGCAAGCTCGGCGGCCAGTGCGCTGTCTGCTGCGACAACCATGAAGGTTGCACCGAACAGTGTGTCTGGGCGGGTGGTGAATACGGTTACCGGCTCGGTGCGGCCTTCGATCTCAAACTGCACATCGGCACCGTGTGATCGGCCGATCCAGTTGCGCTGCATCGAAAGCACCTTGGATGGCCAGTTGCCCTCAAGGGTGTCTAGATCGTCAAGTAGACGGTCGGCATAGTCGGTGACCTTGAAGTACCACTGAGTCAGAGCCTTCTTGGTAACTACGCTGTCGCAACGCTCACACAACCCCTGAACAACCTGCTCGTTTGCAAGCACGGTCTGGCAGCTTGGGCACCAGTTCACGTTTGAGTTCTTGCGGTATGCGAGACCCTTGTTGTAGAACTCGAGGAAGAGCCACTGGTTCCACTGGTAGTAGATCGGGTCCGAGGTTACGAGAACGCGATCCCAGTCGAATGAGCAGGCATAGCGTCGCATGGATGACTTCTGCTGCGCGATGTTGTCGTAGGTCCAGCCCTTAGGGTCTAGGCCGCGCTTGATTGCCGCGTTCTCCGCTGGCAACCCGAAGCTGTCCCACCCGATCGGGTGCATTACGTTGAAGCCCTTTTGAACCCAGTAGCGCGAGATTACGTCTCCCAGCGCATAAGCCTCGGCGTGACCCATGTGCAAGTCGCCAGATGGGTACGGAAACATGTCGAGAACATACTTCTTTGGGCGGGTGTCGCCCTGGTTTCCTGAGGCAAAAGGACGCAGCTCATCCCATACTGGCAACCACTTCTCTTGGATGGCGGCTACGTCGTATTCGTTCTCGGCCGTTTCGGGCGCGTTTTGCTCAGTCATTTACTCGCTTTTCGTGAAATCTCTGGGCTTGAAAACCCTTAGGTAAAGGTTACCAATCAAGCCCATGGGTCCGGTGCGTTTAGAGCGGCGAGTAGGGCCCTTGCTTTAAGTTTCGTTTCCTCGAGTTCAGCCATCGGATCGGAGTCAATCGTGATGCCGCCGCCCACTCCTATGGTGGCCACGCCATCCTTGAAAACAATGCTTCGGATGGTCATTGAGAACTCGGAAGAACCATCCGCAGCCAAATAGCCAATGCAACCCGAGTAGAAACCACGTGGGCCTCGTTCGAGATTTTGGATGATCTCCATGGCACGGATCTTCGGCGCGCCGGTCATGGACCCACCTGGGAAGGCCGCCAAAACCGCTGACCAGGCAGTCTCGCTTTCCTCGAGTTGGCCGGTGACAGTGCTCACCAGCTGATGAACAGTCGCGTAGGTCTCGATTTCAAATAGTTTCGGAACTGCAACCGACCCGACAACTGACACTTTCCCGATGTCGTTTCGCATCAAGTCGACGATCATCAGGTTTTCGGCACGCTCTTTGGGGTCGGACTGCAGCTCATTAGCGATTGCTATGTCCAGTTCAGGAGTAGCACCTCGAGGTCTGGTGCCCTTGATTGGCTTTGTGCTCACTTGGCCGAAAGGTTTCACCCTCAAGAACTGCTCTGGCGATGAAGACGCAACGGATGTCTCGCCCAACTTCAGGAAGGTCGAATAGGGAGCAGGGTTGGACTTTCTGAGTCGCAGGAATACCGCTAGCGGATCCTCGGCTGTTTGAACGATTATTTCGTTGGTTAGGCACACCTGATAGACATCGCCAACAGAGATGTGACTCTGCGCCTGTCGAATCATATTCAGGTATTGCTCTTCGCTATGCCTAAGGACGCCGGACGCAAGGCCTTCTTCATTCTTTTGAGCATGGAGGTAGTTGGCCACCTGCCCACCCGAGAGCCCGAGTCGCAAAAGCGCGGCGTGGTGCCAAAAGTCAAAGTCGTTCTGGTCTTCGAAAATGCCAACGAAGTAGATCCCCTGAGCCTTGTGATCGAAGACTATCGCACGGCTTGCCTCAATGAACTGTTCCTGACCTTCGTATGACAAAGCCCCGACGAGCCCAGGCCGCCAGTCAAATGGAAGTTCCAGTTCTGACTCATATTCCATCCGAGCAAGAGCCAGAGAAATGTCATCTTGACCGGATGAAAGGGCACTTGAGATTAGATTTCCGGCTCCAAGAACCGAAAATCGCCCGTCCTCAGAAAATTCGCGGTCAAACCAAAATGCGGCCGATTCACTGGCATAAAACTGCACAAATACATCTGCAGGATGAACCCATCCGGCAAGGTAGGCACTATGCAGCTGCATCTTGACTCCTGTGTGGATGGCGATTGGGTTGGGAATGAATCTTCATCTAGATTAGACGCAAAGAACCCAGAGCCAGGAGGTGTGCGATGCCGGATGAAGTTCAGTTTTTCTGCTTCCGCGACAATGCCCTGGTTTTGGTGACCGAAGGGCAGCAATCCGAGGTTCAACTCGAGGTTGCTGACAGCTGGTTGGTCGAGGATGGTCGAGCAAGAAGCCTAGAAGCCCACTTCGACCGCTTCGCCTGCTGGGTGAGCGAAGTTAGCCCAGACTGTGGGCCTTCATTACCCGCATTCTTTGAAGCCGTGAAGAGCAAGATTCCGAGCGAGGGTCGTTGGTTCCCGCGAATCGAGTTTCATGCCGAGGCCGAGGCTCCGAACCACCTGTTTTTGCGCCTTAGAAAGGCACCGGATCAACTTGGTGACGTTGTCCTTTGGACTTTGCCAGACGCAGACCCGAGGCAAAACCCATCGGTTAAGGGACCAGACCTCAGCCTAGGCATGCAAATGCGACGAAACGCAAAAATGCACGGTGCCGATGAAGCCGTAATTCTTAGCGAGTCGGGTTATGTGCTCGAGGGAGCACTTAGTTCACTGGTTTGGTGGCGAGGAGACGTTCTTTGCTCCAGCTCGGATGACCTCCCTTGGCTTCCTAGCGTTACCCGTGGTGAGATTTTCAACATCGCCACCCAGATGGGGCACCAGACCAGAACCGAAAGAGTCAAGCCAGCCGACTTGGTTGGGCTTGAGATCTGGGCGCTCAGTTCACTCCAAGGAATTCGGGTTGTTTCATCCTGGATTGACCTTGGCGGCCCGGTTGGCAAAGCGATGCATTTCGACGCTTTCAGCAAGCGACTTCGGATGTTGTCTACCTCGATTAGCTAGAACTGAAAATCAGGGCAACTTCGCAGCTAAAGCGACTTAAGATTGAGCCGTGAACGACATTCTCAACTGGCTAATCGACACCGTGCAGAGTGTGTCTCCCCTGCTCCGCAACCTCCTTGCCGGTCTAGCCATCATGTGCGAAACATCGCTGTTTATCGGATTGATCATTCCTGGCGACACGGTCGTTCTAGTTGCCTCTACTGGCGTTGTCGACATCCTTGATTTCTTCTTCTTGTTGGGAGCAGTGTTACTCGGATCGCTACTCGGTGAAACTCTTGGCTTCTTTCTCGGGCGCCTTTTCGGCCCGCGAATTCGTCAGAGCAAGCTGGGTCAGCGTTTGGGTGAGAAAAACTGGCAGTTAGCCGACCGTTTTGTCGAGCGTCGCGGAGGCGTTGCTGTCGCTATTTCAAGGTTCCTTCCGGTTCTGCATTCACTTGTCCCTGTGGTCGCAGGAATGACGACGATGCGCTACCGAGTTTTCATCAGCTGGACCGTGGCCGCCTGTGCCGTCTGGGCGAGCGCCTATGTCAGCGTCGGCTACTTGGCTCGCAGCGCTTACGAGCAAATCGCGGGTCAACTCAAGTGGGGCGGATTGGCTTTCGTCGCAATCATTTTGATTTTCATGATCATCGTTCACTTCGGAAAACAGAGGCTTGAGATTGCCGCCGAAAAGATGGCAGAGGAGAAATAGTCATGTGTGGTCGTTTTGTGGTTGCTCGCACGGTCGGTGAAATCCAGACCATTTTTGAAGCCGACGAAATCATTGGCGAACTGCCCGGAATTTCTTATAACGTCGCCCCTACTCAGCCAATCGCCATCATTGTTGATCGCGCTTTCGAGAAAGCCCCGGATGGGTCTCCGCTCGGTGAGCTCAGTCGTGAGATTCACTCGGCTCGCTGGGGTCTCGTGCCTCGCTGGTCGAAAGGCCCAGCCGAAGGCACCCCGCTGATTAACGGACGCATCGAGAGCCTGCTTGAGAAGCCTTCCTTCAAAGATTCGGTGGTTCGTCGTCGCTGTGTGATTCCAGCTTCGGGTTACTACGAATGGCACGTCGCCGCCGACGGCACCAAGCAACCTTTTTACATCAATGCCGGCACGGATGGAATGTTTGCGCTTGCCGGTCTGTATGAGTGGTGGGCCGACCCAACCAAGGATGCCAAGGA
>WLGA01000017.1 GCA_009703445.1 Actinomycetota bacterium
CCGCGGAAGGTGTTGAACTGCAGGGGAGTCATGGTCTCAAGAATGTCGAGCTGACCGACACAGGTCTTCATGATGGTTCGAACGCGACCAAGAATCGCCAGAGCTCGGTGAGTTTCGCCCTTGACCAGCACCTTCTGCAGTTCGGCAATCTCGTGCAGCATCTGCTTGAACCAAAGTTCATAGGTCTGGTGAATGATGATGAACAACATCTCGTCGTGCTCACCATCAGATTCTGGCTGTTGCAGTTCGAGCAGTTCATCGACCTTCAAATACGAGATGTAGGTGATGGCCTTCTTATCGGTCTCGCCCATTAGGTGACGCGGCTTCCGTTGTCTTCGACCTCAAGATACTTCTTTGAGGCAACAAGGTCGCGCATGCGAGCAAGCCCATCCCAGATTTCGACATAGCTGGTTGGCAGTGGTGCCATCGCCAGGCGAATCGAGTCGGGGGTGCGGTAGTCAGGAACCACGTTGGCAAACTTGCGCATGCCGGCCGCAATCTTCTTTGCATCGGGGTGGCCAACGGTGATGTGACCTCCGCGGCGGTGAGCCTCACGCGGGGTCATCAGAGTGAACCCCAGCGGGGCCAACCAGGCATCAAACAAATCAAGGATGAGCTGGCTTCCGGCCGCAGCCTTAGCGCTGATGGCGGCCATACCGGCTTCTTCGATCATTGCGTACGCGGCCTGCATCACTCGGATTCCGATGATCGACGGGCTCGCTATTTGGAAGCGACGGATGCCTTCGGCAACCTCGAAGAATGGGCCCATTTCGAACTGCTTGTCGTTGGCAAACCAACCCTGGATGGTAGGCATAACCTCTGGCTGGATTCGCTTGGCAACATAGAGCCAGGCTGGTGAGCCGGGGCCGGAGTTTCCATACTTATAGGTGCAACCAATGGCCAGGTCAACGCCCCACTCGTCGAAACGAAGGTCGATGGCGCCGGCGGCGTGCGACGCATCCCAGACCACTAGGCCACCGTGTGAACGCACGAGATCGGTGATCGCTTTGATGTCTGGTCGGCTACCCGAACGGTAGTGAATTGCCTGCAAAGTCACCAGGGCAACATCGTCATTTAGGTGCGGTGCAAGAGCTTCTGGAGAAATCAATTCGCAATCCGATTCGACCTCAACCGAACCAGGGCCACCGCTGCCATCGTTGTTCAGCGTTACAAGGTTTAGCCCGAAGTCTTTGGCGATGCCGGCCAGGATGTAGCGGTCAGTCGGAAAGTTTGATGCATCGATGATGACGGTTTTGCGACCAGGGCGAGCCTTGATAGCGGCCAGACACATCTGGTAGAAGTTCACCGAGGTGGTGTCTTGAACTAGGGTTTGCCCCTCGGCTGCACCGAGAACTGCGCGACCAAGTAGGTTGCCGGCGGCCTGCGACTCGTCAATCCAGTGGGCCCAACCGTCGACAAGTTCGCGACCCCACTCATTGGTGAGGAAGTCGTTGACTCCACTGATCGCCGCCAAAGGCAGGCGACCGAGCGAGTTGCCGTCTAGGTAGCACAGCTCTGGGTCACTGATCTGAAACTGACCCTTGTACTTGGCTAAAGGGTCGCCAGCATCCAGGGCTTCGGCATATGAGCGTTCGGTTGGTAGAGCCATCGGGCACACCTTTCAACATTGAAATTCTTTTCTAAGAATACAAGGATGAAGTGCAGCCAGAGCCCGACCATTGAACTGCCGCTAGACCAGTAGTTGCTGCTTGGCTAGCTTCTTGTATAGCGGCGTCGAAACAACAAGTTCGCTGTGGGTGCCAACACCGATTACCTTGCCGTGTTCAAGAACGATGATTTGATCGCTGTCGACCACGGTCGAAAGTCGGTGGGCAATCACCAGCAGGGTGCGGTTCTTGGCAACCGAGTCAATCGCGTCTCGCATTCGCTGTTCGTTCAAACCATCCAGCGATGAGGTCGACTCATCGAGCAACAGAATTGGAGGGGCCGAGAGCAGTGCTCTAGCAATAGCCAGACGCTGACGCTCGCCGCCCGAGAGCATGATGCCGTTCTCGCCAACTTCGGCATCGAGCCCGCGGCTATCGCGCTCCAAAACCTCGGTCAGGTTTACCTCGGCCAACACGGCAGTGAGTTGCTCATCCGTGGCATCTGGTGAACCAATCATCAGGTTGGCCCGCAGTGAGCCCGCAAGCACCGGTGCGTCTTGCTCCACGTAACCAATCTGTGCTCGGAGCGAGTTTCGGCTGATCTCGGTAACTGGCTGACCGTCGAGCAGAATCCTGCCGGCAGATGGTTCATAGAAACGTTCGATCAGCGAGAAAATTGTTGATTTGCCTGAGCCCGAAGGGCCAACCAGGGCAACACGGGCACCGCGAGGAATCGCAAACGAAACCCCTTCGAGCACAACTCGGCTCTCCGGGTTCAGGTTTTCCTCGGTGGCCGGGGGAGCCGCATAACCGAATGACACATTTTCAAACTCGAGGGCGGTCTCGTTCAATGCCGATGTCTTGGCAGCATTTCGCGCCTCGGCTTCGGTCTCTTCGAGTGGCACATCCAAGATTTCCTGGATGCGGGCAAGCGCACCAAGGCCAGACTGAACCGAGCTATAGGCGCCGAATGCCTGGCCTAGTGGGCGAATCATCTGGAACATCAACAGGATGAAGGTGATCAGGCTCGCCACCGAGGTGGTGCCGGTCGCGACTCGATAACCGCCGACGCCGAGAACGACGATGAATGCGCCGTTCATGGCTAATCCGGCAATCGGAGTAATCATCGCGTTGATTCGAGCGATTTTGACGCCCTGTGTGAAAGCTTCACCGGCATCCTTGGCGATTGCATCGCTCTCGCGCTTCTCGGCGCGGGCGGCACGGATGGTGCGAACAGCAGACAGCGCGCGGTCAACCGCTGCTGACATGTCTCCGACTCGCTGCTGAGCCTTGGTGGTGGCCGATCTAACTTGGCGGGCGGTCACCGAAATGGAGGCGATGGCAATGACCACCATCAGCAGGGTCAAGCCGAGCAGCAGTGGGTCAATGAACGCCATCGCAACGAGTGAGCCGACGAAAACCAAAATGCCACCAACGGCATCAACTAATCCTTGGGTGAGCACGGCGCGCAACAGGGTGGTGTCCGAGCCAACGCGTGAAACTAGGTCACCGGTGCGACGCAGGTCATACTCGTGGATCGGCAGCTTGAGCAGGCGATGGGCAAGCTTCTGGCGGGCAGAGAGGACCACGCCTTCGCCGGCCTTTGCCAAAACGTAGTACATGAAGCCACCAACAACAGCGCTGCCCAGGATGACTGCCACCAGTGCGGTGACCAAACCGGCTAGGTCGGCTCCCGACTGAACGGCGGTGATTACCTGACCGACAACCAGCGGCTGGGCGAGGCTGATTCCGGCGCCTAGAACTGAGAGTGCCATCGCTATCCAGAGTGCAGCCTTGTGCTCCATTAGATAGGGCACAAGCTGTGAGAACTTGGCCTTTGGCCCACTGTCTTTTGGTGACAAACCTCGACCGCGCCCGCGGCCACCCATCATGCTCATGTTCTTTTTAACTCGGTTCTTCTAGGTGAGGATTCCCGAAAATCGCCTCGTTCAACAGGTAGTTGATCTCCGGAAGCGCGAGCGCTTCGGTGTAGGCGGTGTTTTTCGAGAACCTATTGAAATCTACGCTCTTTAAAGCTGCCAATGCCTGTGGGTGCAAAACTCTCAGGAACATCACGGTCGAATTTGGTTTGCGATCGAACTCGGTTCGGACCTTGCCGCAACCGAACCCGAAAATCGTCAATGCCACGTCTGCTTCAGCTGGGTCGCACTTCTTGATCAAACCCATATCTTGAACCTTGACCAGGTTGCGCGGTTCGTCGCGGCGCTGCCAAATCTGGAAGCAGGTGCTCAAACTCGTTCGCTTGGATAGGCGCTCGCCGGATTCATCGACATAGTCAACCAGGATGTCGTGATCGGCGACCAGGTGAAATCTGCGGTCTAGTCGATTGATTACCGACCACTTTCGCCAAGATCTTGGAACGATGAAGCATATGAATTCGCTGTGATCGGCTGCCTTATTGAAAAAGGGAATGCTCAGCGAGTTGTTTCGACCGAATGGCGGGTTTGAAATGGTGATGGCATTCCGGGCGGTGAGCTTCTTGCCAAGAAAGTCAGCCTTTTTGACCATCGCGTGCTTTGGTTCGATATCGAATGACAAAAAGTTGGTCACGCCGCGCTTCTGAGCCGCTTGGATGAACGCCCCGGTGCCACCAGCAGGCTCGATCACCGTGCGATTGGCAAGGTCTGGAACCAGGGTTTCGACCTCGGCCATGAGCCTTTCGGCGAGATCGGCCGGGGTGTAATACTGCTCTTTTCCGGTCACTCTGGTGTTGCCAAGCATCACGCGAGGAATCGCCGAAGACTGCTTGGTTGAGGGCATTTCTTAAGGCTAGTAGATTGGCGACTATGACTTCACAAGAAGACCAAACTCACATGATTATTGCCCGTGGTCTGACTAAGACCTATGGCGAATTTACGGCCGTTGACGGCATCGATTTCGAGGTTCGAAAGGGCGAGGCTTTCGGGCTACTCGGCCCAAATGGCGCGGGTAAGTCGACCACCATGAAAATGATTGCTTCAGTGTCGAAGCGAACCGGTGGCGAACTAACCATCCTTGGTTTGGACCCAAATAAGCGCGGCCCCGAGATTCGCGCTCACCTCGGTGTTGTGCCGCAGCAAGACAACCTTGACCGCGAACTCAAGGTTCACGAGAACCTCTATGTCTACGGTCGTTTCTTTGGCCTGGGCCGCAAGTTTCTGAAGGCCAAGGTCGAGGAACTGCTTGAATTCGCTCAGCTAACCGAGAAGCGCAACGCAAAGGCAGAGGAACTGTCTGGTGGAATGAAGCGCCGACTAACCATTGCTCGTGGCTTGGTAAACGAGCCTGAAATCCTCATGCTCGATGAGCCGACCACCGGGCTCGACCCGCAGGCACGTCACATTCTTTGGGACCGCCTTTTCCGCTTGAAGGAGCAGGGCGTGACGCTGGTCATCACCACCCACTACATGGATGAGGCCGAGCAGCTTTGCGACCGTCTGATTGTCATGGATAAGGGCAAGATCATGGCCGAGGGCAGCCCGGCTGATCTGATCAAGCGCTATGCCAGTAAAGAAGTTCTCGAGGTTCGTTTCGGCTCGAGCAAGAATGTTGAAATCGCCGAGCAGATCTCTCACCTGGGTGAGCGACTCGAGGTGCTGCCCGACCGCATCCTGGTCTATTCGGAGAATGGCGAAGCCGACCTCCAAGAGATCTTGAAGCTGGGTCTCGAACCGGTGACATCTCTTGTTCGACGCAGCTCGCTCGAGGATGTCTTCTTGCGTCTGACCGGAAGAACTCTGGTCGAGTAATGTCTTCAGCTACGCCAATTGAAAAGTCGGTCCATGCCTCTGAATGGCAGGGCTCTCTGAAGATCGTCGACGTCGCTCGAGCGCGCAATCTTGCCTGGCTCCACGTTGCCGAAGCCAGAATTCGCAACATGTTGAAGTGGTGGACATCGATTGCCGCCTTCAGCCTCGGTAATCCGGTGCTCTATTTGTTCTCGGTCGGCATCGGAATCGGCGCCTTGGTGGATGCGAACGGTGGTTCAACTCAACTTGGTGGTGTCAACTATCTGACTTTCTTGGCCCCGGCACTTCTTGCCAGCGCAGCCATTCAATCGTTCCAAGAAGAGATGTCCTTCCCGATCATGGAGGGCTTCGAGTGGGACAAGAGCTTCTTCGCTATGAACTCGACCCCGATCAATGGGCGTGACATTGTCAATGGCCTGGTCGCCTCATCTTTCTTCAAAACCGCTATCACCGTCGGAATCTATGAAGCAGTATTGCTCGGCTTCGGAGCCATCGACCTGAATGTGGCTCTGCCGATGTTTCTTTCGGCTTTGTTTGCCGGTGTGGCTTTTGGTTCGGTCATGATGGCCGTCACCAGTTACATCAAGAACGACGATGGTTTCTTTGCGATCATCGGCCGATTCGTGATTGCTCCTATGATCATGTTTTCGGGCACCTATTACCCGCTCGAATCGATGCCGTTCTACCTCCAGTGGGTTGGCTGGATTTCCCCGCTCTGGCATGGAACCGACCTAGGTCGCGTGATCAGCTATGGGTCGCCGCAGCAAGGTTGGATTGTGATTAGCCACTGGATTTATCTGGCCACCTGGTTGGTGGTCGGTTTGACTCTGGCCTACCGCCAGGTTTCAAAGAGGTTGGCAGCATGAGCATGATTGGGCTAGCCGCCGACAGCGCGGTATTGATTGCCGAAAGGCGTCACAACAAGCTCGGCCGAAGCGTCTATTCGGGCCGAAGTCGCGTCGCTCTCGAGCGCAACATCATGGCATTCCGCAGTTCCAACTGGATCATCGTGCTTTCCGGATTTGTCGAGCCAATCTTCTATTTGCTTGCTTTCGGGTTCGGCATCGGCAAGCTCATCGGTGGAGTAACCGACGGTGACGGCAACCCGGTCTCATACGCGGCCTTCATCGCACCAGCACTCTTGGCCACCTCCGCCATGAATGGCGCCATCTATGATTCGACTTGGAATGTGTTCTTCAAGATGCACTTTGCCAAGCTTTACGAGACCATGTTGGCTACCTCTCTAGGCCCCTTGGATGTGGCAATCGGCGAAATCGGCTGGGCGTTGCTTCGTGGTTTCGTCTACGCCCTCGGCTTCATGGCCGTGATGGCTCCGCTCGGCCTCATTCCTAGCTGGTGGGCGCTATTGGCAATACCTGGCGCGGTTTTGATCGCCTTTGGGTTTGCGTCTTTCGGCATGGCCATCACCTCGTATCTGAAGACTTTTCACCAGATGAACTGGATCAACTTCTTCATGCTGCCGATGTTCTTGTTCTCGGGAACCTTCTACCCGCTGGATATTTATCCAGGTTGGATTCAGGCCCTAATTCAGGCAATGCCGCTTTGGCATGCCATCGAACTCGAGCGAGCATTTATGCTGGGCAATCTCAGCTGGGGTCTGCTCGGCCACGTGATCTATTTTTTGGTCATGATTGTGGCGGGATTATTCTTCACGACTCGGCGTCTAACCGCTCTATTCATGAAGTAGTTATTGTCCTACCCTTGGATTAGTTTGAAAAACTAGCCATTAGGGGGCTTTAGGTGTTTTCACGCGTCAAGTTTGTTCTGGCCGCAGTTTTGGCTTTGTTCGTCACTGCCGGAATGATGCCGAGCCAGGCTTTCGCGGCTGTCGTCCGCGATGTCTACATCGTGCAGACCACGGCCGCCGGCCAAGACTCGGTCATGAAAGCGATTTTCGGCTTCGGTGAAGTCCCCCTAGACCAACTCGACTTAATCCTCGATGGCTTCACGGTTCCCTTAACCGACTACGAAGCATCGGTCTTGGCTGCGAACCCTGACGTAATCAACATTCAGCTCGATCAGAAAATGTCGTTGCTAGAGACGCAGACACCGACGCCATCCTGGGGTCTTGACCGAATCGACCAGCAAACCAACGCCTACGACAGCACTTACAACTATCCAACCGATGGCGGCAAGGGCGTGCGTGTTTACATCGTCGACACCGGAGTGATGGCGACCAACCCAGAATTCGAGGGTCGTATCCTTCCCGGTTTTGATGCACTTGGTGAGAACCTACAGAGTGCGGACTGCCACGGCCACGGAACTCACGTGGCTGGAACCGTTGCTGGAACGAAGTTCGGCGTGGCTAAGGCGGCAACCATTGTGCCGGTCAGAGTGCTCGCATGTAGCGGCTCGGGAAGCACCTCCGGAATCCTCAAGGCTCTCGACTGGATCCTCGCAAACAACCCGGTCGGCACTCCTGCTCTCGTCAGCATGAGTATCGGTGGCGGTAAGCAGCCACTTTTCAACGACGGAATCAAGAAGCTCTATGACGCTGGAATTCTGCCAATCGTTGCAGCTGGAAACAACAACGCCGACGCCTGCAACTATTCGCCGTCGAGCACCCCGGATGCCCTGACCGTCGGCGCATCTGACTCGAGCGACAACCGCGCCTCCTATTCAAACTTCGGTGACTGTGTAGACCTCTTTGCCCCGGGCTCGAGCATTGTCTCGGCTAGCGCAACCAACCCTGCCGGGTCGACAACCATGAGCGGCACCTCGATGGCGACCCCTCACGTTTCTGGCCTAGCCGCGCTTTACCTAGGTCAGAATCCAACTGCAACGCCGGCGCAAGTTGCCAAGGCTATCCGTGACAACGGTATTGCTAACGGCATCAACAATGCCCAAAGCCAGTTCGGAAACATTCTGATCAACAACAACTTCGTTCGTGGGGCAGCCCCGATTGCACCAAACCCTAACCCGGTCTTGAACGCTCCAGACCAGGTTGCTTCGGTTACCGTGACTGCAACCGGCTCAAACAGTGGAACCGTGAGCTGGGTCGATGGCCCTAGTAACGGGGGGTCACCTATCACCGGCCACGTGGTTCGTGCGTTGGCATCGGGAGCATTAATTGCAAACGCCAATGCGGTGCTCGGCGCAAACGTCACGAGCTATACGATCAACGGCCTGGATGCCAACACCAACTACACGTTCTCGGTCTATGCCTATAACGCAATCGGCTCCGGTAAGGTTTCAGCCGGTGTCGTTGCCAAGACTGCGGTAGGTGCACCGGCCGCGCCAGTTTCACTCGCAGTCCAGCCAGCAGCGACTACCGCTGCGGTCACCTGGGCGCAGGTTAACGACGGCGGCTCTCCGGTCACCTTCAACACCATTGAGCTCTATAGCGCGACCACCGGTAAGTGGGCGGTCGCTGGAACCTCGATGGGCAAATCCTTCACACTTACCGGGCTTGCCTCGGGAGTGAACTACATTGCTCGCGTTAAAGCCACAAACGCCCTCGGCACCGGCGCGGTTTCAAAGTCGGTTTCATTTGCAACCCTCGCAGGTGCGCCTGATGTGCCGACCGGCTTGACCACTTCTACCATCGGCACTAACGCGGCAACCGTAGCTTGGACTCCAGTGTCTAGCACAACCCCGGGCGCGGTCGTTAGCTACGTAGTCAGCTACGGAATAGTAGGGGGAACGGTTCAGTATGTGAGCTCATCAAACCCAACCGTTCAGCTTTCTCCGCTCGCACCCGGACGCACCTATTCCTTCACCGTGCGCTCACAAATTGGCACGGTTTCAAGCGGTGAGAGCGCTCCGGCAACATTCACTACTTTGGCCACAATTCCGGGCGCACCCGCTGGTGTTACTGTGACAAACGTTTCGGGCTCGCAAGTTCTTCGCTGGTATTCAACTGAAGACGGCGGCTCGGCCATCACCGGTTATGTGATTCAAACTAGCGGTCCGCTAGCAACCGCAACCACGCCGGTAAGTTCGTGGACGGTGTTCGCCGAACAGGCTTCGACCTCGATCAACATCCCGGCAGCTCCTGTTGCCAAGTACGTTAGCTATCGTGTCCTAGCAAGGAATGCGCTTGGTTTGAGCCTGCCTTCATTGTCTGTGATGGTCACTACTGCTGCCGGAAAGCCGACAGCACCTACCGGGCTTCGCGCAAGCGAACCCAATGCCGCAGGGTTTACGACTCTTTCGTGGGCCGCTCCAGCCAGCGATGGGGGTTCTCCGCTCACCGGTTACACAGTCATCTCGAGCCGAGATGGCAAGACCTGGCAGACCTTGGCAAACGTGACCGCGGCAACCCAGGCCTACTTGACTCCAAAGCCAATCAAGGGGCAGACCTGGTCCTACGCCGTCTACGCGCGTAACTCGGCCGGAATCAGCCCCAACTCCGACTCGGTCTCGCTAACCACCGCGACAACGGTTCCGGGCGTCGTCAATGGCCTGTCAATCATCCTGTCAGGCACCGACGAGATCACCGTTCGCTGGGCTGGAGTCAGTGACAATGGCGGCCTTGCAATCACCGGTTACGTGCTTGAAGCGCTGAGCAATGGCGTATGGGCACCGGCTGCAACCTTGCCACCGAACACACTCACGTTTGTCGCCAAGCGCGGTGTGCCGGGGCTCGTTTCATCATTCCGAATCACTGCGAGCAACGCCCTGGGTGCGGGGCCAACCAGCCCTATCACTTCGATCATGTCGCCATACTTGCAAGCGAGCGCCCCACAGGGATTCTCTGCGGCATACAACAGTGCGACTAACCGTGTTGACGTTGGCTTTACAGCACCGAGTGATCTCGGTGGCGGTTCCGTCAACTACTACAGCCTTCAGGTAACCAAGGATGCCGGAAAGACTTGGCTCAACCTGGTCTCGCTGACTCCGACCACGCTTCGCTATGCGGCTGCCGCTCCACTTAAGGGTCAAACCTGGGGTTACCGAGTTGTGGCATTCACTAACTTCGGCGCCGGGGTAGCAAGCGCATCGATCGATGTGGCTGTTGCTAACACCGCCCCAGGTGTAATGAGCGCGCCTGCTGTCTCACTAACCGGCACCACCGACTTGACGGTTCGTTGGACAACGGTGGCCGACAACGGTGGGCTAGCCGTGACCTACAACCTCGAGCGTCAGTTGGACGGGGTCTGGACGTCGGTTGCTCAGCTACCGGCCACGACCCTCACCTACACCACCAGCCGCCCTGGACCGGGTGTCACCGCGGTCTTCCGCGTCTCGGCATCAAACTCTGTAGGAGCTGGCCCGGTCAGCGCCCCTGGTTCGGCCATGACCCCATACTTGAAGGCGAGCGCACCGCAGAACTTTGTGGCAACGCTTAACCCGACCACCAATCGAATCGATGTGTCATTCCTAGCGCCGACCGACCTCGGAGGCGGCACCATCAGAAACTATTACGTCCAATACTCGACGGATGATGGCAAGGCGTGGGTCTCTTCGATTTCAACAGTGGCCACGAGCCTCGCGGGAGCAATGGCGGCCCCAGCCAAGGGCAAGTCAGTTAGCTACCGAGCCGTTGCCTACACTCAGTTCGGTCTTGGTGAGACTAGCAATATCGTGACGCTCGCAACCGCGGCGACCGTTCCAGGCCAGGTCACCTCTTCGGTCTCACTCACCGGCACCACGGATGTAACCCTTCGTTGGAGCCAGCCTTACGACATCGGCGGCTCGGTTATCACCGGCTACTCGGTGGAGCGCCAGATTGACGGAGTTTGGTCAGTTGTTGCAAGCCTTCCTGCGGCAACGCTCACCTATACAGTTGCGCGACCAGCCCCTGGCATTTATGCAATCTTCAGACTTACCGCCATCAACAGTGTCGGAGCAGGCCCGGTTAGCACCGTCACCTCGGTGATGACCCCATACTTGCAGGCCAGTGCACCGCAGAACTTCACCGCTTCGTTGAACTCCGCCACTGCACGTGTCGACGTTTCTTTCATCGCACCGAGCAACCTTGGCGGCGGAAAGATCAGCAGTTACCTGATTCAGGTATCCAAGGATGCTGGCCAGACCTGGCAGTCACTGACGTCGGTCGCGGCAACGGGCGTTTCGGCGGCGACCACCCCGCCGGTAAAGGGTCAAACCTGGAGCTACCGAGCCATCGCCTATACCCAGGTTGGCGCAGGGCTACCTAGCGCGGCAGTCTCGGTTTCAGTTGCGACCACCGTGCCAAGCGTGCCTGCGGTTTACGGCGCAACCCTCACGACCACTGGAACGATTCTGGTCCGCTGGTATGCACCTACCGACAATGGCGGACTAGCCATTTCGGGTTACAAGGTTCAGAAGCAAACCGGAACCACTTGGACCGATGTCGCAACCACCACCGCACTTTCGGTTGAAGTTCCGGCCGAACAGGCTGGCGTTCGAGGCTATTGGCGAGTTCTAGCTTTGAACTCTTTGGGCGCATCGATTGCTAGCTCGACGGTCAGCTTCGCACTGCCGGCATTGAAGGCCAGTGCGGTCCAAAGCCCGGCTATTGTCGCGGGAACCGTTGCAGGGTCGGCGCAGCTGACCTACACGGCGCCAACCTCAAATGGTGGCAGCCCGATTACCTTGTACTACGCCTACGTCAGTCGTGACGCTGGTCTTACTTGGACCCTAATTTCGGTTGCACCGGGGCTCTCGGTTCGAGTCGTTGCTCCGGCTAAGGGAGCCACCTGGCAATTCAAGGTTGCGGCGGTTACCTCGGCCGGCATCGGTGAATTCAGTTCGGTGGTTAGCTTCACCGGCAACTAATCCAGACAAAAAACTAACCCCGCGGAACTCATCCGCGGGGTTAGTTTTTTGAAGTTTGATTAGGAAACGATTGGGCCAAGCACGGCGGTTGCTAGGGCAATAACCACTAGGGCACCGATGGTTGGAACGGCCCACTTTGGGGCAGATTCCTTCTTCTGGTAGGTGTAGCCAATGAAGAAGATGCCGGTGATTGCCAGACCCTTGATTGACAGAGCAATCGAGTTCAGGTGTTCGTCTGGCTCAGCAAGAGGCAATAGACCAGCCATGATGAGGCCGGTCAGCAGAGCCAACCATGAACCGTGCAGAATGCCAGAGTTGACCTTGGCGCCGGTCTTGAAGTTCTTTACTTCTGAGAGCACGCCGCTGAAGATGACAGCAAAGGCTAGTAGGTGAATGACCAGGGTGATGTCGAGAGCTAGTTTCATGCCCTCAGTCTAGCCATGAGGACTGCTGCTTCAACGGCTTCGGCACCCTTGTCTTCTTTCGAGCCTTCGAGCCCGGCTCGGTCAAGCGCCTGCTGCTCGGTGTTCACAGTCAACAACCCAAAACCAACCGGGATGCCGCTGTCGAGCTGAACTCGGTTTAGGCCATCGGTTGCTGCCGAGCAAACATAGTCGAAGTGCGGGGTGTCACCCTGGATGACGACACCTAGCGCGATAACCACATCGGCACCAGCATCGATTGCATACTGTGCACCCAGTGGCAACTCAAATGCACCTGGCACGCGCCAGATTTCATACTCGGTGTTGCCAGCCGCCTTGAGGGCACGCTCGGCACCGGCCAAGAGGCCATCCGTGATTTGGGTGTGCCAACTGGTCACGACAATCGCAACCTGCAGATCACTCGCATCGATTTCTAGTTTTGGGGCTCCCGCTCCGCTCATGCCTTTACCTCCGGGATGATGTGGCCCATGCGGGCGCGTTTGGTTTCTAGATACTGCACATTTTGCGCAGCTCCGCCGACAATGATCGGCACGTATGAGTTGACGTTGATGCC